>CALJBY010000086.1 GCA_938024025.1 uncultured bacterium | reverse complement strand
AGAAGGGAAGGTTTTTGTAAGCTTTGACCGATTGGGTTTTGTTTTTTTTCATTAGATTCTCCATAGCACAATAAAGAGCTTCTCGAGTAACCCTGACTGCAGCATACCAGGGTTTCTCGAAATTAATAAAAATGAAACAGCACACCAACCTAACACAGTTCCGTGGAAAAATTCAAGTGATTGCGGAGGCTGACCCGGGCTTTTTAAGATTGCTTCATTGCTGCTTGGCTCGTAATGAAATCCCCTTAAAACTCATGGGAAGCAGGTGATACATCTTAAATCTTGACAATAGCTTGAACTAATGTATGTTGATAAATATAAGGTTATTTCTATAAAACAATAAAATGTAGCAGACACAGCATACCCTTACCGTGCTGCTAGAGTAGGAAATCCTCCATGCGTAATGTGCTTTCCATCATTTTAGGCGGTGGCAGGGGAAAACGGCTCTATCCACTGACGAAGCTCCGCGCCAAACCGGCCGTCCCCCTTGCCGGTAAATATCGCCTTATCGACATCCCCATCAGCAACTGCATTAATTCAGAAATGCATAGAATTTATATTTTAACCCAGTTCAATTCAACCTCTCTCAACCGGCACGTTGGTTTGGCCTACAACTTTTCTCCCTTTCAGGAAGGGTTTGTTGAGATCCTCACCGCCCAACAAACACCCGAAGGGTCGTACTGGTTCCGGGGAACCGCCGACGCTGTCCGCCGGCACCTGCCAACCTTTAAAAATGCTAGAGCTGACGAATTTCTTATTCTCTCGGGAGATCACCTTTACAGAATGGATTATCGTCCCTTTGTAGAATATCACCAGCAAACCGGTGCAGACATCACCCTGTCAGTGCTGCCCGTTGAACCGGCCAAGGCCTCCGATTTCGGTTTGATCAAGGTTGATGATAATGGAAATGTAGTTGAATTTCGGGAGAAACCAACGGGGGCATCCCTTGATGCAATGCGCGTTGATACCAGTAAAATGGGACTTTTACCCCGTGAAGCCCAACAAGCTCCCTTTATTGCTTCTATGGGTATTTACGTTTTTAAACGTCAGGTATTGCTTGACCTCCTTACCGGCAACCTTGAACAACACGACTTTGGCAAAGAGCTCATACCTTCTGCAGTCGGACAGTACCGCATCAAGGCCTTTCTCTTCAAAGGCTATTGGGAGGATATCGGAACAATCAGATCATTCTTCAATGCCAACATAGAACTGGTAAACTATCCAGATCCCGATTTCAGTTTTTACGATGCCGAAGCACCCATTTATACCCGACAGCGCTATCTCCCCCCCAGCAACATGGCAGGAGTACATGTCACCGATTCACTCATTTCTGATGGTTGTATTATTGAAAATGCAATTATTTCACATTCTGTTATTGGTATTCGTTCCATAATCGGTAACAATACAACCATTGAAAATTCGCTCGTTATGGGAGCCGACTATTTTCAGCTTTCCCAGGAAGGGCGAAATGATGCTGTTAAAGGGGTCCCCCCGATCGGTATCGGCAGTGACACACATATTCGTCATGCCATCATAGACAAAAATGCCCGCATTGGCCATAACGTGCGCATCATTAATAAAGATGGCGTGCAGGAAGGAACCCGTGAGGATGAGGGAATCTGGATTAAGGACGGTATTGTCATTGTTACTAAAAATTCTGTTGTTCCCCATAATACGGTTATCTGAATGCTGCAACAGTGCTCATGCCTCTTCCCGAAAAGACCAGCGTATACGCGAGTGCAGGGGAACTGTTCCGCTCGTTATCCTTTTCCTGTGCATCATAAGACTTACCGCATGTACGAATACTCCACTACCGGCGTTGCCGGATCTTCCTGCAAGGGTGGGAGCACTGGAGCTTAAAGATACGGTGGTTGGTGTGGAGGCGAATAAATTTCTTTACAGGATGCATGGTATTGTAACGGGTGCCCGCAACAGCATAATCGGCTACTACAGCCATGATAAAAAAAATGCCCTTTACCTGAGCTCCTTTGGAAATAATGAACAGGCTGAGAGAGCTCTCCAACAAATGTCAGCTAAAATTATGAATACAACGGCCGGCTTTACACCAGTGACGGTAGACAGAGATGAAGGAACCGTTTTTTACAAAACGACGGGTATGGGGCTGAACCACTTGTTCTATAGACAGAATACCTTTGTGGTGTGGTGGCAGGTCGAACCAGATAAGGCCGGAGACATGCTCAATCATGCAAGGAAAGTGCACTTCACCATACCGTAAGGCGTGGACATGTCCTGTCAACGTGCATAAAGTCACCTTTCTTACTGAACTATTGACGACTTTGTAAAAAGCCTGGCTGCCTGGCCGAGCGCGGGCAAGGCGGCCAAGCCGACGTATAGTAAGTATGCCTCATTCCTCAGGATTTGCGCGCCTTGCATTTGAATCTTTTTACTGTGTCGCCCGTTTCCCGACTTTTTACGGGATCATCAACTATTTAAGAAATTAAAGACGATAAGGTTAAGTAGCAATAAGAGCACCACAACAACAGAAAGCGGAAGAGCTCTTTCTTGTTATGCAGTATCTTTCCTGAGAGGATCATGAACCCATGGATTGGCAAGGCTGGTTTACCTTAGCAGTTTTGGTTTGTATGATTATTGCTCTGGTTCGTGAAGTGCTGGGCCCGGATATTATTGCTTTCATGGCATTAGGAGTGCTGGTCTGCTCGGGTATCCTGACACCACGGGAGGCGGTAATCGGCTTTTCCAACAAGGGTATGCTCACCGTTGCTATCCTGTTTGTGGTGGCTGCAGCCATTCAGAACACGGGCGCGCTATACGGGCTGTTTTATAGCTTTCTGGGGGAGAAAAGGCATCAGAAGGTTTTCTTGAGAATAATTGCCCCCATCTCTTTATTTTCAGCCTTTCTTAATAATACCCCCATCGTTGTCATGTTTGCGCCACTTGTCAGGCAGTGGGCAATCGAACATAAAATATCCCCGTCAAAATATCTTTTGCCCTTATCGTACGCAGCTATTCTCGGAGGTATGTGTACCCTAATCGGTACTTCCACGACCCTGATTGTCAATGGACTCATGATGGATCACGACATGCCCTCCATGAGTATGTTTGAGATTTCAAAAGTGGGTTTACCCTGTGCCCTCATCGGGTTACTCTACTTACGGTTTATCGGTGCCAGGCTTCTGCCCAACAGAAGGGACTTGATAGAAGATGTGATGGAACGGGGAAGGGATTACCTTGTTGAGATGCGCGTCGAGGAAAACAGTCCTCTGATTGGCCAAAACATCGAACAGGCTGGCCTGCGCCATTTAAAGGGACTGTATCTGGTAAAGATAATACGTGGTACTGAAAGCATCGCTGCAGTTGCACCAAAAGTCCGCCTGCAAGGGGATGACAAACTTATTTTTACCGGTAAGGTGGATACTATCAGAGACCTGAGAAATTTCAACGGGCTTGTTCCTATTACCGGTCCAGATGAAGAGAAGGATTTAAAAAACACTGATAAGATGGCGGAAGCTGTGGTGTCCCCCTCTTCGCCCCTCATTGGTACAACCATACGTAATTCCAATTTCAGGACACGCTACAGGGCTTCAATACTTGCAGTCCATAGAAACGGGGAGCGCATCGATTCCAAAATCGGTGATATTGTCCTGCATCCCGGAGACACCTTGCTTTTGTTGACCTCCGATGCCTTTGAAAGGACATGGATACATTCCCAGGATTTTTATCTCGTATCGGAACTGCCCGATACAAAAAGGGCTGCTACCAAACAGAAGCCGATAGCATTAGCAATCCTGACCCTCATGATACTTGCAGCAACCCTGGGCCCCTACCTTCCCAGGATAGGAGACACATCCATAGACATGTTTGTCTGTGCTTTCGGAGCAGCCGTACTTATGCTGGTGACACGATGTATTAGCCCTGATGAAGCCAGAAAGTCTCTCGAGGTAAATGTTCTCTTGCTGATTGCCTGTGCTTTTGGCATCGGTATGGCTTTGGAAAAAACCGGGGCGGCAGGGTATATTGCAGAGGGGATTATTATGGGGTTCAGCCAGTTCGGAACGGTAGGGATACTTGCCGGTTTGTACCTCGTTACCATCTTATTCAGTGCAGTAATTACTAACAATGCAACGGCTGTACTGGTATTTCCTATAGCATATCAGACTGCGCTTCACCTCTCCCTTAATCCGCGACCATTCGCTATTCTTGTCGCTATTGCAGCATCAGCATCTTTTGCTACGCCGATCGCATACCAGACAAATATGATAGTTCACGGCCCGGGCGGATACAAGTTCAGCGATTTTCTAAAAGCAGGCATACCGCTCAACCTCCTTTTATGGCTCGTAGCAGTGTTTGCCATACCTTTCTTCTGGACATTCTAGAACGTGACGACTTCGTAAAAAGTCCATCTGCTGCGTTGCGCTGCATCCTCGGTCATTGCGGCGTACAGGTAAGTACGCCTCATTCCTTCGTATTTGCGCGCCTTGCATCTGAAGCTATTTACTTTGTCGTCTGATTTTTTACTTTTTACGGGACTATTGAACTTAACTCCCCCCTATTCTACTATTTTGCTTTTTTCTTTGCCTTTACCTGGGCTTTGAGTGCCTTTTTTAACGCCTTGGCGTTTTGCTCTTTTGCACCCATGATAATTTCTCTTCCGGGTGTCGCGTCATCATCGCTTACTACACGGATACCCTCTTCTTTTTCTACTTCCTTCGTCATTGAGGAGGCAGGGGAGGTAATCTTTTCTTTCTTTTTTTTGTAATAGGCAATTACCTGCAGGCTGAGACTTTTCCCAAATTGCCCTATGAATCCGGCGATCAGTATTACGAGCACCCATTTTAAGACCTCAAATATGATATCCATAGGAATAATCCAACAGGGAGTCTCTTTTTTGCTTGAAAAAATGAACGTCGAACATCCAACGCTCAACATCGAATGTTGAATGTAAAAACAAAGCAGGCTTTTATTGGAAGTTGGAGGTTAAACTTAAGCTGGTAAGCTTGCAGGCTGGCAAGCTAACAAGCCAAATACCTTCTGACTTCTGTTATGTTCTTTTCATTCAATGTTCGATGTTCAGCGTTCGCCCTTTATTCACTTTAGGCATGTATTCTTTTTCTTCGTGTCCTTCGTGGTTCAAAAATATTCTGACTTCTTGAATTCCTTCTTTCAGCATGCGAGCTCGAACAAGAGTCAAACGTAGACGTGACCCCCCAATTATATAATAGAAGCATAGGTAAGACAAACATAAAAGCACACACACGACCTCTCCCCGGCTGCTACAAAAGAAAATTCATTCTTGACAAACCGGCTGCTAATAGACTAGAAATTATTACCTATATATCTTTTAGCGAGGAGGAAAAGGATGACAGATTATAAAGCGATTACTGATGTTCTGATAAAAAAAGGAAAAGTAAGGGGGAAGCCCGTTGCTATCAGTTTATTTAAGGATAGTATCCCCGAAGGGTATGAACCTATACAGGATACACCCTGTGCTATCGTTCGCTATGCTATGGATGAGGGGCAGAAGGTCTATTTTGATGCAGATCACCACGACTGTCTGGTTGGTTTACACCATTCCAGCATTGTGCCGGGGAAAAAGGAGATTGTAAACGGTGAATACTTGTCTAAAACAAGTACCTTCTTTTCATTTGAAGGTGCTGCACGCTTGAAAGCAGGTGCATATATACTTCCTCCCGGTATGGTCACGGCCATCGGTGCAGCTCCGCTGGATGAAGTGCCGGCAGGGGTTACAGTAGACTGGGTGGTCGTTGTCGCTAATCCGCACAATGCCAACACCATTTCGAATTGCCGTGCCGTGCAAGAGGGGATTTCGCCCGATGCCGAGATCGGCTCATCTCTCTGCGGCGCCCTCTTTGCTACTCCCTGGCATGTACAAAATGTTGTTTATACCACCGGAGATTTCGGGGGACGGATGCATAACCGTATAAAACAGGACCAGGTATTTGTCGTCATTCCTACTCAATTTCTCGACTATCTCCCTATGATTTTAAATGATATGCGTGTTGATGTTAAGGCCACTCGAAAAATGACTAAACCTCCCCACTCCAGTTTCTGGCAGAAAGAGGGCTTGGGAGAGGACTCCAAGGAACAGGTACCGGCAGGTGACGAACAGGCGGGAACATCGGAGCTCACCTTTACCATGGAGTGGGACGATGAAGCAAAGGAACTGATGAAGAAGGTTCCGGAAGGAATAGCGGAGATGGCCGTCAACAACTCAGAGGAGTTTGCCCGGGAGAAAGGTTACAAGAAGGTTTCCAAAAAGTCTATTGATGAACTTATGGAAAGCCTGGGAATGAATATGGATGATATGCTCTAACAACTACAGCATTCAGAAGACAGGAGACAGAAGAAAAAGAAAATGCCTAAAATGAACTAAAGTGCCTAAAAAACCCGGCACCGCAAAGGCGCAAAGTACGCAAAGAGAAACAAGCAAAAAAAAGTCTGAGGACAAGAGTCAGGGCACTTATTTTGGATCTCGGATTTAGGGTTGGGGATTGAAAAACAGACAAAACATAGGAAACTAAGAAGCAAAATCCAAATTCCGCAATCTAAAATCCGAAATCGCATCACTCCAATACTCCATGAACTTCACATATCACAAATCTTACATCGAACATCTCTAAGCTAGATTACACATCATTTTAAGGGGGAGGTTTCTATGGGAAAGAACAAGGAATATGCAAAGCGTTTGCAGGAAATGGAGGGGTATAACAGGAAAATTATTGCCTTTAAGCTGTGTGATGAGGTCCCGGAAAATGCTGAGTGTTATGGCGATGACTTTTCATTTTACTGTGCAATAGTTGCTGAAGTGTGGGAGGGAAGAAAGCCATTTTATATCAACAACAAGAATATCATGTGCGGCGGGGCGGTATACTCCGGTCTCGGTGTTAAAAAAATGACAAAAGAAGACTTTGACGTGGGTATGTCACAGACGATCGGGGAAAATAAAGCATATGC
>CALJBY010000085.1 GCA_938024025.1 uncultured bacterium | reverse complement strand
GTGGGCAATAAGTATATCATCGATCCTGACCAGCAGGGATTACTTCCCTTGCTGAACTTAAATCGAGAGGGAGCGGAAAAATGAGAGGATTAACAATCGTAGCCGTAGTAGTTTTTGGACTTTTTATACTCCTCGGGAGCGCTGCCTTTGTAGTGTCTGAAACAGAGCAGGTGGTACTCACCCAGTTTGGTAAACCGATACGAGAGGCAATAAAGGATGCAGGGTTGCATTTTAAGATTCCCTTCATTCAGGAGGCTAATTTTTTCCCCAAAAACCTTCTGGAATGGGACGGTGAACCCAGTCAAATGCCTACCCTGGATAAGACCTACATCTGGGTAGATACCTTCGCACGATGGAGGATTAAGGATCCGTTAACGTTTTTTGAAACGGTCAATAATGAGATGGCTGGGCAGAAAAAGCTCGATGATATTATCGATCCTGCCACCTGGAATCTTATCACCTCACATCATTTAATTGAGGCGGTGAGAAACAGTGATCGTAAAATGGATATTAAGGAAGCCGGTGTGGATGAGGTTTACAAAGCACTCATCCTTAAGCCGATTGAAATGGGCCGGGAGAGGATTGCCACGGCTATTATGGAACAGGCAAATCCAAAATTGACACAGTTTGGGATTGAGCTGGTGGATGTGAGGATCAAGAGAATAAATTATGTCGAAGAAGTGCGCAAGGCGGTCTACAACAGAATGATTGCGGAAAGAAAGCAGATCGCTGAAAAGTTCCGGTCTGAAGGGAGGGGGGAGAGCTCTAAAATTGCCGGTGATAAAGAGAAAGAGCTTAAGAAAATTACCTCTGGTGCATACAAGACAGCTCAGGAGATTAAGGGAAAAGCCGATGCTGAGGCAACACGCATCTATGCGGAAGCCTATAACAAAGATCCCGAATTCTACTCTTTTATTAATACCCTGAGGATTTATAAGGATGCCATAGATGAAGAAGCCTGGCTGCTGCTCAGTACAAAGAGCGACTTTTTTAAATATTTAAAGAAATACTCTGTCCAATAGCAGTGCATGGCCCCCCTCTGAGAACATGCTCTGTTGTGCACGGGGGGCGGTGAAAATGGTGCGGACATGAGTGGCAGTACATAGTTAACACAAAGGTAGGGATACTATTTTAGAGGAGGTACTACACGATGGCGCATAAGAAATCGGGAGGAAGCTCTTCAAATGGAAGAGATAGTGCTGGTAAAAGACGAGGGGTAAAACGCTTTGGTGGACAGCTCGTCAGGGCAGGAAGCATTATTGTCAGACAGGTAGGCAGTAGAATACATCCTGGTGAGAACGTGGGAATGGGAAAAGATTACACACTTTTTGCCAAGATAGATGGCATGGTAAAGTTTGAGCGGTATGGCAAGGAGAAAAAGAAAGTGAGTGTACATGCTCCCCTGAATGCTTAATGAGATTTATTGATGAAGCGCGCATAAGAGTCACTGCAGGTAGTGGCGGGCGTGGTTGCGTAAGTTTCAGACGTGAAAAGTTTGTCCCTCGAGGCGGCCCTGATGGTGGTGACGGTGGTAAAGGAGGGGATGTTATTTTTGTTGCCGATGAGCGTCTGGAATCCTTGATTGATTTTCGTTATGTAAGATACTACAAAGCCCAATCGGGAGCTCACGGGAAAGGGAAAAGACAGCATGGGAAAGCTGGCAAAGACCGTATTATACCCGTTCCGGTGGGTACCCTGGTGAAGAGTGAAACGACGGACGTGCTCCTGCGAGATTTGAGCTCACCGGGAGAACAGCTGGTTGTTGCTCGGGGAGGTCTGGGGGGAAAGGGGAATGCTCATTTTGCTAGTGCTACCCATCAGACTCCGCGCTATTCCCAGAATGGACAAGAAGGAGAAGAGCATCAGTTACAGCTGGAATTAAAATTACTTGCTGATGTGGGTGTGATCGGTTTGCCCAATAGTGGGAAATCGACTTTTGTATCATGCATCTCTAAAGCTAAACCGAAAATAGCCGATTATCCCTTTACCACCCTTAACCCGTGTTTGGGAGTGGTACGCTACCATGAGGATAAAACCTTTATTGTTGCTGATATTCCCGGTTTAATAGAAGGTGCCCATTTAGGAAGTGGCCTGGGCACTACTTTTTTGCGTCACATAGAGCGTACCCGTGTTTTGATCCACCTGATCGACAGTTCTCAGGTCCTTCCCCATGATCCCCTGAGAGACTTTATGATGGTCAACAATGAGCTTACATTGCACAATCCTGATTTGCTGGAGCGGCCCCAGGTTGTCGCAATGAATAAGATGGATTTACCCGAATCCCGGGCAAACTATCGTATGTGTAAAGAACAATTTGCACAACTGCGCATAAAAAGCTTTCCCATTTCCGCTGTAACTGGTAAGGGAGTCAAGCCACTTATTGATCATGTTTCGATGCTGTTAACCCCGTTACATGGCGGGTAGCGCTACTCCATGTCCCCTTGTATACAATGAAAAAAGATATTCTGACACTCAGGAAAGAACTGCTCGGTGAAGTAAGGCGGGTTGTCATTAAGGTGGGAAGTAATGTGCTTACTGCCGGCGGTGATAATTTACACCGGGGGGTGTTTAGAAAAATAGCAAAAAATATTTCTTCCCTTAAGGAAAGAGGGTATGACATTGTTATCGTTTCTTCAGGGGCCGTTGCAGCAGGCAGGAAAAGTTTGACCTGTGTTGAGAAACCGGCGAATATCCCCCAAAAACAGGCTTCAGCGGCAATTGGTCAAGTTCGTTTGATGCGGAATTATGAAGAGTGTTTTAATAAGTATCGGCACAAAACAGCCCAGGTGCTGCTTACCCATGATGCCCTGAGTGATCGTCAAAAATTTCTTAACGCACGCAATACGTTATTTACCCTGTTACAGTGTGGTATTATTCCGATCATCAATGAGAATGATTCCGTAGTGGTGGATGAGATTAAGTTTGGCGATAATGATATACTTTCTGCGTTGGTTACCAACCTCGTCGATGCAGACCTCCTCCTGGTGTTAACCGACAGGGATGGCCTCTTCGCACAAGACCCCCGGCACCATACAAATGCGTCCCTCATTAAAGTTGTTGAGGAGATTACGCCGCACATTGAAGCATTAGCCAAAGGCACCACGGGTAAACGGGGAACCGGCGGGATGCTCTCCAAGATTGATGCAGCTAAAAAGGCTTCCCTCTACGGGATTCCGACTATTGTTGTTAATGGAAATACGGACGATATTATAGGGAAGGTTTTTACTGCTGAGGAAGTTGGTACGTTTTTCCTGCCTCGCAAAACGAGGCTGTCCAGCCGGAAGCACTGGATTGCCTTTAACCGGCAGGCCAAAGGCACGCTGATCGTCGATGACGGTGCTAAAAAAGCTATCGTTGAACGGGGTAAAAGCTTATTGTCTTCCGGTTTAGTTGAAGTAGAAGGGTTGTTTGATTTTGGTGATGCGGTAAAGTGTGTTGATACCCATGGTCTGGAGTTTGCCCG
>CALJBY010000084.1 GCA_938024025.1 uncultured bacterium | reverse complement strand
GAAAAATGGTTTGCGCCTGGGGCATGAGTGAAAAGCTGGGCCCGCTTACCTTTGGCAAAAAGGAAGAACAGATATTTTTAGGACGTGAAATAGCTCAGCACCGGGATTATAGTGAAGACACAGCCGAGCGTATTGATGTAGAAGTAAGAAGCATCGTTATGGAGAACTATGACCGGGCAAAAAACCTCCTCAATGAGAACCTGGTTTTATTACATCGACTTGCCAAAGAACTTCTGGATAGGGAAGTGTTAGATAACAATGAAATAGAAAAGATCATCAACGAACTGAGTCCTCTTGACGAAGGATCTGATAAAAAGATAAGTGAATTAAGCACGTAGCCTCTCAGTTGCTTTAAAGCTTATGCGTGATCTAACACACCTTCACCTTTCCTTTCCAGCCCTGTTCCTGTCATCACCACGTTACAATCGATACATAACACTTTTGAACGTGGGCTAATGACAACCTTCATTTTAATCCCAAAGTGTTGTTGCGTGAGAAGAGTTTGATGAGTGCCTCGGGGCTTACCGTGCCTAAAGAACCTGCAGAACACAGTACACCAATCGTTACCTGTGGCACGTACAGGCTCGACGTGAGTAAACGAACCTATGTGATGGGAATTGTGAATGTCACTCCAGACTCGTTTTCTGATGGCGGGAAATTTCTCAATCACCGGCATGCTGTGGACCATGCAAAACGGCTGATAGGTGAGGGGGCTGATATCATTGATGTGGGTGGAGAGTCTACTCGTCCGGGTGCTCAACCAACTTCTTTGGAGGAAGAACGGAGAAGGGTACTCCCCGTGATAGAGCAGCTTGCTTTACACGCTGAGGTGCCCCTTTCAATTGATACGACAAAAGTTGCAATAGCCCGGGAGGCTGTACAAGCAGGTGCGGTAATCATTAATGACATTAGTAGTTTCAGTTGTGAACCGGAAATGGCACGCCTCGTGGCAGCACATAAGGTTGCGGTTGTGTTGATGCATATGAAGGGAACGCCGCAAACCATGCAACACCAGGCAGTGTCTGGTTGCCCCCTGTCTGAAGTTTTTTCTTTTCTTAAGGAGAGGATAGACTATGCTGAGTCAGCCGGGATAGATGCACAACAGATTATTATCGATCCGGGCATTGGTTTTGGCAAGTCTGTTCCTGATGGCAATCTCAGGATCATAAAAAATCTGGCAACCTTGAGGCGACTCGGAAAACCTATCTTAGTAGGTCTTTCGCGGAAGGCGTTTATTGGTCATGTCCTTGACCTTGGTGTAGACGATCGTGAAGAGGGGACTGCAGCAGCGATTGCTTTAGCCATTAACAATGGAGCTCATATTGTCAGGGTTCATGATGTGAAGAAAATGAAGAGAGTGGTTAAGATGGTTGATGCTATTCTTGCAATGAACTAGTTCCTGTGTTGCATGGCTTACCGTGCTTAGCTTGAGAAGACGAGGAGATCTTTTGTGCTGGAGATAGTAGGAAATATACGGCTGTGGGATGTCTTAGATATTTTCATAGTTGCCTTTATTATTTACCGCATTATCCTGCTGATCAAGGGTACGCGAGCGGTCCAGATGTTGATTGGCCTCGTCGTGGTTCTGGGACTGTATATACTATCTTTTCGCGTTGGATTCTTTACCCTCCACTGGATACTAAACAATTTTCTTGCTTCGATGATTCTTGTGATTATAGTGATCTTCCAGGATGATATCAGGCGGGCGCTGACCCGCGTAGGGAGAAACCCTTTCATCACCAGCAGTGGAGATAAGTTAGAACAGGTTGAAATGGTGGAAGAGGTTGTCAGAGCCTGCTTAGCCCTGGTCGAAAAAAAGATCGGCGCGCTTATTGTTTTTGAAAGAAAAACGGGATTGAATAATTATATTGAGAAAGGTATTTTAATTGACGGGCATATTCAGAAGGAGACCATTGTCAGTATCTTTTTACCGACCTCTCCTCTTCATGATGGAGCCCTCATAATCCAGGAGGGGAGGATAGCTGCCGCAGGCTGTCTACTACCGTTAGATACGAATATTGAGATCAGCAGTACTTTTGGTACCCGGCATCGCTGTGCATTAAGTCTCGGGAAGGAAACGGATGCGCTTGTTGTGATTCTTTCGGAAGAACGGGGGACTATTTCCCTCGCCTTCGAAGGTACCATGAGATTAAATTTAAGCGAACAGGTCTTACGGGATACCCTGTTAAAATTGCTCCCTCCTGGCAAAGGGTTGTTGAAAACGGGTTAGGTGATGTCAATGAACCTTAAAACTTTCCTCAAAAGTGTTTTCCTGGACAATAGCGTTATAAAATTTTTCTCGCTTGTCTTGGCAATAACCCTGTGGTTTTTTGTTATGGGAGAGAAAAAGGCAGAGTTTTCCTTTGCAAATATACCGGTCGTATTGATCAATAAACCGGCTGATCTCGTTGTTGCCCATCAAACAGCAGAAAGTGTTAATGTGCGTATCAGTGGATCAAGAAGTATCGTGGCGACATTATCTTCGAATACGATTAAGGCATTTATTGATCTTGACGGGGCACAGCCCGGTAAAGCCAGCTATAAAAATCTCATAGACACCATTAAAATTCCCAACGGAACGAAGATTACCAGCATAAGCCCTGCTGAGCTTTCCATAACCCTGGAATCGACTATCAGTAAGCAAGTGCCCGTACACCTTAATCTCGTAGAGGGGCCTCAAGAAGGGTATG
>CALJBY010000083.1 GCA_938024025.1 uncultured bacterium | reverse complement strand
TATCCATAATAGCAAAAACGTATCAGGGTTAGTACTACTGTGATGGGAGGTTACGTTGTCTTCTGATTTTAAACTTAAGGGATACACGGGTAAGTTGTTGAGGATAGACCTTACCAGGGGAAAGATAGGGCTGGAACCCATGAAAGAGGAGTGGGCCGAGAACTATTTAGGGGGTGCTGGGATTGCCGCCCGCATTCTCTATGATGAGCTAAAACCCGGCATTGATCCTTTAAGCCCAGAAAATAAAACACTTATTCTTACCGGTCCGGTTAACGGAACCTTGATTCCAACAGCTTCCCGTGTGGGTGCCTACTGCAAGTCTCCGCTTACCGGTTCTTTCTTTCATGGAACGGCAGGAGGTCACTTCGGCGCTGAGTTGAAGTATGCCGGCTATGATGGAATAATCATTGAGGGTAAAGCTTCGACGCCTGTCTATATATGGATTGATGATGATATGGTGGAAATCAGGGAAGCCTCCCACCTGTGGGGAATGAAGAGCTATGATGTGCAGGAAAAGTTAAAGGAGGAGTTGGGTATTGATGAAATTCATGCGGCCAGCATAGGACCAGCAGGTGAACTGCTTAATCGCTTTGCCTGTATTACCTTTGGCTGCCGTGTTACCGGTCGTGGTGGAACGGGAGCCGTGTGGGGATCTAAAAAACTGAAGGCACTCGTTGTTCGAGGATCAGGATCGGTTGATGTGCCGGATCTTTCAAGGTTTAAAACCTTCACCGATGAGTTGCTCACCGTCTTTAGAAGCCATCCCGCAACCTCTCAAATCCTTCCCACCTATGGTACACCGGTGCTGGTGAATGCTAATAATGCCCTTGGTGTGTTTGGGAGCTACAATTGGCAGGAAGAGGTTTTTGAAAATGAACAGGGGTTAAGCGGTGAAACCATGAGGGAAACTATTGTGGCGAAGGACAAGGCCTGTTTTGCCTGTCCGGTTCGCAGCAGTAAGTTTTGTATCGTAAAATCAAAGGACGGTAGTACCTGTCTGGTTGAGGGACCTGAATATGAGAATATCTATTCCCTGGGTTCCTGTTGTGGGGTTGATTCTATCAAGGCAGTGGCTATAGCTGAGCGTCTCTGTGATGATTACGGGATGGATGCGATTGAAGCAGGTGTAGCGGTGGCCTTTGCCATGGAGTGTTTTGAGAAAGGTCTTTTGACGTTGGAGGATACCGAGGGTATAGACCTGAGCTTTGGGAACGAAGAAGTGATGCTTACCATGATTCATAAGATTGGTATGCGGGAGGGGTTAGGTGATCTGCTCGCTGAGGGTGTTAAGCGGGTGTCCGAGAAGATTGGACAGGGATCAGAAGACTTTGCCATGCATACCAAGGGTATGACCTTTGCCGGCCATTCTGCCCGGGGAATGCCCGGATTTGGATTGGGCTATGCCACCGGTCCCCGGGGCGGTAGCCACCATGACGGACGTCCTACGGGAGAGAGGACCGGTCTGGTTCCCCGTGAAACCTTTGAAGGTAAAGGTGAATATACTGCCCGGGTTAACCATCTGACTATTTATACGGATTCGATGATAGTGTGTCACCTGGCGGAGTCTATCTGGGGTCCACTCGATATTTCAGAGTGGTGTGTTAGGTCGGTAAATATTGCTACGGGCATGGATTGCTCTCTCGATGATGCCAAGAAAACCGCCGAACGCATTTGGAATATGATGCGTGCCTTCATGGTACGGGAAGGTTTTCGACGGAAAGATGATAAGCTGCCTAAGCGATTTATGGAAGAACCTATACCAACGGGACCCTCTCAGGGAATGGTCATCAGTCGGGAAAATCTTGACCTGATGTTAGATGAGTATTACAGCTTCCGGGGATGGGATTTAAAAACGGGTATTCCTACTCCGGAACGGTTAGTCAGCTTGGGACTTGATGATGTGGCCCAGGACATGAAGGCCTATCTTTCAGCTGATGATCAATCAAAAACATAGTCACTATGCTTCTTTCCCTTGCCTGTTTCCCCCCTTGGTGAAGTGACCCATGCCAGCCCAAACAGTTAGGATAATAACTATATGAGGAGGTACTGATGAAGTTGGACGAGACCACCATTTCACGGGCGATCATTGATCGTTTTACAGAAAAATTAAAGGATGCTCTCAGCGTAGATGTTGTCATTGTAGGGGGAGGACCTGCTGGCCTCATGGCTGCTTATCTACTGGCAAAGCAGAACAAAAAGGTTGTGCTGTTTGAACGCAAGTTGAGTATAGGCGGTGGCATGTGGGGTGGAGGGATGATGTTTAACGAGATCGTGGTGCAGGAAGAAGGAAAGCGCATTTTGGAGCAATTAGGTATCGGGTTTACCCCTTACCAGGAGGGATACTACACGGCTGATTCGGTAGAGACTGTTTCTACCCTTTGTTCACAGGCGAGCAGAGCGGGAGCGAAAATATTCAACCTGATGAGTGTAGAGGATGTGATGGTCCGCAAAGAACGGGTAACCGGTGTGGTGCTTAACTGGACAGCAGTGGAGATGGCACACTTACATGTTGATCCGCTCTGCGTACAGGCACGGTGTGTGGTGGATGCGACGGGCCATGCCACTGAGGTGGTAAAGGTAATTGAAAGAAAGGTTGGAGCACATCTCTTTACTGAAACAGGCAGGGTAGTTGGAGAAAAATCGTTATGGGCTGATGTGGCGGAAGAAGCAACACTGGAAAATACCAGGGAGGTGTATCCTGGAGTTTTTGTAGCTGGGATGTCAGCCAATGCAACCTTTGGCAACTATCGTATGGGTCCCATCTTTGGTGGGATGCTGCTTTCCGGAGAGAAGGTGGCAGAGCTTATTTTAAAAGAGTTATAACAGGTTGCGTGTTACGCGTTTCTTATCTTTTCGTCATTTGTCACTAGTCAATGGTCATTTGTTGTTCCTTTAAGCCAATGGCTAATGACAATTGACTAATGACAACAACTCCTGACTTCTGTCTCCTGCTTCCCCTCTTTTCATAGCCACCTGCTTTTCTTCTCGAGAAAATCCATCAGCAGACACCAGCCCAATTCCCCCGACTGAATGTGAAAGAGTCTTCCTCCGCACCGCTGTGCCATCTGGTGTACGAATGTAACCCGCTCTTTTTCCTGGGATAAGAGGAAAATACTGGTAGCAATACCATGGCGTGCAAGACCCTGGAGTCTTTTAAGCGTCTTTGCAAGTGTTTTTTGATGGGGAGGAAACTGAAAGAAAAGGTAGCCTTTTTCACGGTGAGCGGTTGGTTCTCCGTCGGTGATCAGAAATACCTGTCTGCGGTATCCTTTGTAACGGGAAAGCATCTTTTGGGATAGGTCAAGGGCCTCTTCCATGTTGGTGTAGGGGTTGGTTTCGTCCCAGGTGAGAAAGGGAATCTCCGCGTTCTTTATCGTGTAAGCTTTGGTCGAAAATCCTACTACTGCTATACGATCGTGGGGATATCTCTCTTGTATGAGACCGTGGAGGGCCAGCGTAACCTTTTTTGCTGCAATGTATCGGTTTTCAAATCGCATGGATCTGCTGAGGTCCAGGAGAACAACCGTTGCAGCCCTTGAGATGACTTCCTTTTGATACACTGAGAAATCTTTTTCTTGAAGCTTAATCGGCAGTTTGGCTCCCGTTCGCATGATAGCGTTTAAGAGAGACTGTGAAGGATTGATCAGAGGGGGATCTCCAAAACGGTATGGCCTGCTTCCTTCCGTAAGGTAGGGCTCAGTGGCATGTTGAGCGCTCAACCGACGACACAGGGGATCTACCTTTCTCGGCTTAAAAATTTCTTTCAGGATGTTCCGGGCGATTTTCTGAAGTCCACGGGAGGTGAGCTTAAGTCCTGTGGTGCCGTGTTCCATCAGTCCCTGATTGAAGATGAGTGCATCGAGGTTCTTAATCAGCTGCCACTTTTCAAGATAGTCCTTTCCCAGAAGCTCTTCCAGACGTGCATCATCTATGCTTTCCGGATCATATCCCCAATAGACACGCTTTAATGATTTTTCGAGCTTCTCAAGTTCGTTTACACGGTCAGCAGTGGGGGTGAGTGCTTCCTGGTGGGTAAGAGGTGGGGTACCACCCATCTTTTCAGGTAAGAGATGCAGGGAACCTTCACGCTCATCTTTGTTCATGGATGCCCCTGATTTGACGGGACCATCGCTTAAAGCCGAAGCTATCGGGAAGGCAGTGAATGAGGTTTTGGCTCCGAGCTCTTCTCTGATTTCCTTGATTTTTTCGAGCAGATCTCTCATGCCGGTGAAAATCTTCTTCCCATTGGGGGCACGGAATCCTTCCCGTCTCAGTTCTTCAAGGGCTTCTTCCATCGAAGTGTTTTGAAAGATGACCTGTGATAGTATCTCAACGGGGAGTGTATCTGGTGACTTTGGGAGCGCCGATGAGTGCCCCAGGGGTTTGTAGTGGATGATCTTCATGTGTTGGCACGATAGATGAGAGCAGTTTCTCGTATCTCCTTTTTAATCCTTCCTGTGATGGCAAGACCTTCAAGGATGAACTCTACCGCTGAGGCTTGCTGTGCCGGAGAAGTGTTGTCTACCAGTTGTGATACCCTTTCCATAAGAGCAGGATAGGGTTCACCGTTGTGGAGGTACGAGGGCGAGGGTGTCATTTCGGATAGTTCAAAGCCGTCACCCGTAGAGAATTGCTTCAGAAACGGCGTGAACGAATGGTGGGAGAAATATTTTTTAAAGATTTTTGAGACGGCATCTCTTATGAGCAGACTGCACTTTTCTTCTTCAATGGTATCTTCTATAAAATTCCACTCTATTTTCCCTTTCATGGAGGAGGATAGATGGGTGAGATCAATGGTTCGTGGTACTACTTCGTGTTCATGCAGGCGGATTGACCTGCGGAAGGCATTGCTTATGAGGTTTTCCATGTTGTGAATGCTCATGCGGACGCTAATACCGGAAGAGTGATTAATCTCTGATTGTAATCGAGCCGTCTGGGAAATCTCAGCGATAATTTCCTCCATAAAGGGAGGAATCGTGAGGGTAAATCCATCAGTGGTAAACGGTGCGATCTCTTGCCGTACAATGGAAATTTCATCCTCACGTGTTTTGGGGTAGTGAGTGCGGATTTGTGCACCAAAGCGGTCCTTCAGCGGTGTTATGATACGCCCCCTGCTGGTATAATCTTCCGGATTAGCCGTTGCTATGATGACGATATCCAGAGGAAGGGCGATTTTGAACCCCCTAATTTGCACATCACGTTCCTCTAAAAGGTTAAAGAGCCCTACCTGAATCTTTTCATGGAGGTCGGGGAGTTCGTTAATGGCAAAGACCCCCCGATTGGTTCTGGGAATGAGCCCATAGTGGATGGCACGTTCATCAGAGAGGTAGCGGCCTTCTGCAATTTTAACAGGATCAATATCACCTATGAGATCAGCGATGGTTACGTCCGGAGTGGCCAGTTTTTCCGAAAAACGCATTTCAGGGGGAAGCCATGCTAGCGTGGTTTTCTCTTTGTCCCCGGTGATCTTTTCGTGACAGTGTTTACAGAGGGGATAATAAGGGTTATCGTTTATTTCACATCCTGCAATAACGGGTAGTGATTCATCAAGCAGCGTGGTGAGAGAACGCATTATCCGTGTTTTTGCCTGTCCCCGTTCTCCGAGAAGAATAATATCATGGCAGGAGAGGATAGCATTTTCAATTTCCGGTATAACCGTTTCATCATATCCAATAATACCGGAAAAGAGCTGGTCTCCTTTTTTCATCCTGTTGATTAAATTGGCCCGCAGTTCACCCTTAACTGTTTTAGGTTGGTAACCGGACTCTTTAAGTTCACCAATGGTCTTGGGAAGCGTCATAGGGGGTAGTCCTTAATGTGCAAGCTTTTTTTGGCGTCATAAGACAGGAATCAGAATTTTCTCCCTCTGCTCTCTGCTCCATGCGCTATGCCCACATTACTCCAGTACTCCATTTCTCCAGTTTTTGTAATCCGCATTCCCCAATCCCAAATCCAAAATAAACTTGACTCCCTAACGCTCTTCAAGGGTCAAACGAAAGGATAGTTGATCGTAGGTGTCAGGGCATACTGCGGTTACGCTGTGTTCCTGCCCTGCCCAGGCGGGTGTT
>CALJBY010000082.1 GCA_938024025.1 uncultured bacterium | reverse complement strand
GTCTTCGTTCGTTTTGAAGAAATGAGTGACACCGACTTTAAATTTATCCTCCAGGACATGCGCTCGGCCGTTGACAACACCGATGACCTACCAGAAGAGGTGGAAGACCCCATCGTGATTGAAATGGCAACCGGTGAGATGGTCCCCGTAGTATTTGTAACCTTAAGCGGGAATTTGCCAGAAAGAGAACTTAAAAACATAGCCGACGACATGAAGGACAGGTTTCTTGAAATCCACAACATCGCCAAAGTGGAAGTTGAAGGTGTGCGGGAGCGGGAGATTTGGATTGAAGTCGATCCTGAAAGGATATACAGCTATAAATTTTCTCTGGAACAAATTGTCAATGCACTGCAAGCCACTAACATCAATGTTCCTGCGGGAACGCTCGATATAACCAACTCGGAATATATCGTGAGGACTATGGGAGAGTACGGCAAACCTGGTGAGCTCTCACGGGTAATTGTCCAATCTGACCCCTCGGGACAGCACGTTACCATTGGCAACATAGCACAGATTAAAGACACCTTTGAAAAACCCCGGACGTTTTCTTTCCTTAACGGCAAACCGGGTATAACCCTCAACCTCTCAAAAAAAAGTGACGGAAACACCATTGCCATCGTTGATGAAGCAAAGCAGATTGTCGCCGAGTTTCAAAACAAACTTCCACCCCACTGCGACATCGCCCTTACCAATGACAGTTCCATCCAGATTAAAGATGCCCTGGGCAAATTGAGCCTCAATGCCTGCCTCGGTATAATGATGGTAGTCACCCTGCTCTACCTTTTTCTCGGTGGACGTAATGCACTCTTTGCCGGTCTGGGTCTCCCCGTTGCGCTCCTCTGTACTTTCATCTTCATGCAGGTGGTGGGAGAATCCCTCAATACAAGCAGCTTGTTTGCCCTGATGATGGTGGTGGGCATTATCGTTGATGACGCAATCGTTATCATTGAAAACTCATACCGCTATATGCAACAGGGCATGAACCCCAAGGATGCAGCCGTGCGGGGCACCATGGAGGTGGCTGCTCCTGTCTTCACTGCCTGCCTCACCACCATCGCCGCTTTTCTCCCGCTCATGCTCCTGCCGGATATCATGGGAAAATTTCTCAGGGTTGTCCCCAGTGTGGTAAGTCTTTCCCTCACTGCATCCCTGGGAGAAGCCTTTCTGATACTGCCCGCCCACATTGCAGAGTGGAGCAGCACCACTCCCCCGAGCGCAAGACGTCAGCGCTTTATTAATCGGCTTCGCAGAATATATGCCCGCTATCTGATACGGGTCCTGCGAAAGCGCTACTGGTTTAGCACTGGTGTCATGGGACTCATCCTTGTCTCTATTATGCTGCTTATCGGAGGAGTAATTAGTAAAGAACTGTTCATTACTGAAGAGGTCTCACAGTTTTACATCAATGTCACCATGCCAGCCGGAACGAATATCTATGCCACCAACAAAGCGCTTTCCGAGATAGAAAAACGGGTTATGTCTCTCCCCGGAAAAGCAGTGAGTGCGATAGTAACCAGTCCGGGAAAACTGATTACCAAGCGCGAGTGGGTCTTTGATACTTCAGTAGGACAAATCATGGTTGATTTAGTGGATAAACAATACCGCCAACGTTCGATCGATGATATTATCAGTGACATCCGGCCACGCCTTAAGGACATACCCGGGATAAAGAGCCTCGATTTCGAAAAGGTACGGGCCGGTCCCCCGACGCCCAATGACGTGGAATTAAAGGTGCAGGGGAAACATTTTAGCACACTCGAGCAGCTTGTCGCACGCATTCAAGAAAAGCTCGCCACCATCCCCGGGGTCTATGACATCGCTGATGATTTCCGCACCGGGAAGAAAGATATAAAGATCTACATCGATGAAGAGAAGGCGGCCCTCTATGGTCTTGACGTATACCAAATATCCATGGCCATCCGTAATGCTTACGAAGGAAAAGTGGCAACCGTATTCAGGGAGGGTGATGAGGAAATAGACGTGGTGGTAAAGTACCAGCAGGAGGCAGTGAAAAATGTTGAAGACATAGAAGACCTCAAGATAGCAACCAGCAGCGGAGCACTTATCCCCTTCCGTAATTTCGCCACCATAAAGGTGGAACCCGGCTATACCGCGATCAGACGGTACAAGCAGGAACGTGCCATTACCGTTACTGCCAGTGTGGACAGAAAGAGCACTTCACTGGAGCGGGTTGATAAAAGTTTAAAGCAGGAAATCAAGAACCTCTTACCGCTGTTCCCCAGCTACAAGACCCGGTTTGAGAGCATGTTTGCAGAGTTCCAGGCATATCAAACAACGCTTCTGCAGTTATTTATTCTGGGTATTTTTCTGATCTATTTCATTCTGGGCACGCAATTTAAATCCTATACCCAGCCCCTCATCATTATCTTTGCCATTCCTTTTGCCTTTCTCGGGGCTATCGTTGGCTTACTGCTCACTGCCCTTTTCACTGGGTCAAAACCCGTTTTTTCAATCATTACGCTTTACGGCATTGTCGGTCTCGCCGGCATTGCGGTAAACGATTCCATCGTGATGGTCACCTTCGTCAATAATGCCCGGGCACGCGGCGTAAAGCGATGGAAGTCAATCATGCAATCAGGCCGCTTGCGTCTCAGGGCCATCATTTTAACCTCCATTACAACCATGTTTGGCGTTTTTCCTATGATGATCGGCCTCGGTGGTAAATCAGAAATCTGGGCTCCCATGGCAAGCACCATCTTCTTTGGCTTAGGGTGTGCGACCCTTTTAACCTTATTCATCATACCCTGTTTATACACTATTATAGTCGATGATATATTAGGGAGAATTGCCGGCCGGGTGAGGAACTAACCGTGTCCTCCTCCTTTTATTATACAAGATAGTTCAGTTACCCCATTCCTGTAACATTCAGTAGTTTCCCGTTTCCATACGTACAATGAAATTTTCTTTCAAAATGCTAATCTTTATCGCCGAGCATTCCGATAGAATAAACAGTTCTAGCAACAGTATTCTATCAAGCGGACTCCTGCTTATGAAAAAGCTTCCTCGTACATCGAAGAGAAGTGTAAAAAAACCCCTCTTCTCACGGTCGCTGCTGCCAGGCCTTATCTGCTCTCTTCTGCTCCATCTGACAGCATTTGCCTTCTGCTGTAACTGGACTATTTCCTCAGAAGAGCACAGTCAACCCATGCGGGTAGAACTCATTGATACACCGGTACACCGTGAGGACCGTCATGCGATGGAAGGGAAAGGGTTAGATCACAAGGGAGGAAAGAGGACAGTGCAAACTGAAAAGGACCTGCACCGGGAAAGCACTCCCACACCGCACTACCTATCGGCAAAGAGTGACTTCTTCCAGGAAACACCTCATGCACGTGACGATACCGTCCCTCCTCACTTTGAAACGGAGGCAACCGTCTCACTGGATAGCCAGGAGCTCAAGTATGTTTCCTATCTCAGCAAAATCAAGAAGAAGATTGAACCGCTCTGGGAGTATCCGGAAAAAGCACAAGCAATTGGCTTGCAGGGTAAGCTCGCCTTATATTTTTCTATTGTACGGGATGGTCGATTGGACCGGATTGAACTGCTCAGTTCATCAGGTCACTCTCTTTTAGATGAGCAAGCGCTCAAGGCAATACGCGGCGCAGCACCCTACTATCCCTTGCCTGACCGGCTGCACATTTCCCGGTTGAACATCCAGGCTACCTTTGAGTACAGGATCAGCCCTTACACGATGAGCACTTTTGCTCATTCACCACACGAAGAACGTCTCTAAGAATGCTGCTCGCTCTTCCCTCAGAGATTGATCACAACATATGATTTCTTTTTTAACTCCTTGATCCACTGCTTAAATGCATCTTCGACTTTCTGGTTGTACAAAAGAGCGTCAATTTCATCCCGTATTTCTTCTTCTGTCATCTTCTGTCTATCTTTCTTATCTAAAACTCTTATGATATGAAAACCCTTCGGGGTCTGGATCACTGGACTCACCTCTCCCACCATCAGTGCAAATGCAGCCTCATCTAAGGCAGAAAACAGCTCGCCCTGCCGAAAAACACCCATATCCCCACCGGTAGCTGCGGTGGAATCCTGGGAGTAGCGTTTGACCAGGGTATTAAAATCCTCTCCCTGCTTGATGGCTGCATGTATCTGTTCTGCCCGTTCTCTAATCTGTTCGACCTCTTGGGGGGTTGCCTCGGCAGGAATAATCAGGAGAATCTGCTGCAGCCTCACCTCTGGAGGCGCATTGTACTCATCTCTATGCATCTTGTAATACTCGTCAATCTCCTTTTTGGTGACATGAACTTTTGCTTTTACCTCCTGATCGATGAGTCTCATTTTCTTCATTTCAGCCCTCAGCTGCTCCCGATAAGACTCCAAGGTCATCCCGTCTTCAGCCAGGGCCTGCTCAAACTGCTCCTCGGTAAGTTTAGCCCTGCCTCTCACTTCTCTGCTCGCCAGCGTAACTTCTTTTTCGGTAATTTCAATCTTTAAGGTATCTGCCTCTTGGTTAACCAGTTTCTCATCAATAAGTTGATCGAGTATCCGCCTTTCTGTCCCTTTAATCTCCTCTTCACCATACATGACAGAAAACTCCGACTTCATCCTTTCCAGATAGGGAAGCGAAATGTCCCTGAGTTCGG
>CALJBY010000081.1 GCA_938024025.1 uncultured bacterium | reverse complement strand
CAACCGGTGAAGTTTCCTATAAGATATGCCCCAATGCCTTCAGGTGTGGAGAGTGTTCTTATGATCAAATGATGCAGGACAGGCTTCCCCCGGCCGTTATTCCGCAAACACTTAAGAAAGTGGCAGGTTATGAGCAGCCGGATAATTACTATTTTCACCGTGGACATACCTGGACCCACATGGAGTATGGTGGAAGAATTCGAGTGGGTATGGATGATTTTGCACAGCGGCTGGTTGGAAGTCTCACGGGTGTTGAGTTGCCCACGGTGGGAGAAAAAATTTATCAGGGCTCTGTGGGATGGACCATTGCACGTGATTCCAGGAAGGCCAAACTGCTGTCACCCATGGACGGTGTCATAACAGCTATTAATCCGGAAATTGAAAAGAATCCTGATATCGTTAACCAGGACCCTTACGGGAAAGGGTGGGTCTACATGATAGAGCCCCTCAACCTCAGGAAGAATGTGAAAGACCTTTTGTATGGGGAAGATGCTAATGCCTGGCTGGAAGATGAGGCAAACCGTTTGTTGCAGCGCATCGAAACTGAGGTTGGTGCAACGGCCCATGACGGTGGAAGACCGGTAAGCGATATCTTCGGGAACCTGGAGGGGGAAGAGTGGGCAGCCTTTTTAAACGAGTTTTTGCTCACCAAAAATTGAGAAATCCTTAAAAAAACCATTCAAAAAAGGGGTAGTATTTCAGCTACCCCTTTTTTATGTCTCTTGCCGACCAGTATCTCTCCTACCTTTCAATAACCATATGATTATACTATATTTTCCTCCCTGTATTCTCAACAAATAATTTGAGAAAAATCTTGACAGGAATTTAACGGTGTGTTAGTGAATGAATGATCATTCATTTTTATGGGAGATTGTTCCATGACAAGTGATTCATCCGGCGGAAAAAAGGTTCCAGTTAAAGAGATAACACCCGAAGAATGGGAAAAAGTAGACCAGATTATTGCTGCGCATAAGGATAAATCTGGTTCTCTTATTCCCGTGTTACAACAGGTTCAGGAAGTCTGCGGTTTTTTACCGGAAGAGGTGCAATTGAGGGTTGCTGAGGGGTTGAACATGCATCCCAGTCATGTTTTCGGTGTGACAACCTTCTACTCCTTCTTTACTCTGGTCCCCCGTGGGAGGAATATTGTAAGGCTCTGTATGGGAACCGCCTGTTACGTACAGGGAAATAACAAGATGCTTGGCAAACTGAAGCAGAAAATGGGCATTGATGTTGATGAAACTTCCGATGATCTGCGCTATTCACTTGAGACCGTACGCTGCCTGGGTGCTTGCGGACTGGCCCCGGTAATGGTCATAAACCAGGACACCCACGGCCTGCTGGAAATTGACAAGGCTATGGAAGTTATAGGGGAATATGAATGATTGAAATACCCTTTATGGTTTTTATCTTTTACAAGGAGGGGATACCATGCCCAAATTGAAACTTGAGGACCTGGCAAAAATAAAGGACAAGGTAAAAGATTCAACGTCTCTTCGGGAAGGCGGATACAGGGCCAAGGTCACTGTTCATATGGGTACCTGCGGCATTGCTTCAGGAGCAAGGAAAGTTATGCAGACCCTGATGGACGAGTTGGCAAAGAGAGATACCAAAGATGTCATTTTGACAACCTCGGGATGTGCCGGCCTCTGTAGCCGTGAACCCATGGCCACTGTAGAGTTAAGAGATGAGGCCCCGGTAAAATATGTTGACCTGGATGAAGAAAAGGCCCGCAAAATCTTTGAAGAGCATGTTCAGGGCGGAAAGGTTGTCGAAGCATATGCGTTGGCAGTGGGAAGCGAGACCTCTTACTAGGTTTTTACTATAAACTTCGAATTGAGGGAGGACTACGCAATTGGCAGATTTTCGTACACATATGTTGATATGCGCCGGGACCGGTTGTGCATCCAACCGCTCTTTTAAGGTCAGGGAATCCTTAGAAGCAGAACTGGTAAAACGCGGCCTGCAGGATGAAGCAAGGGTTGTCATTACGGGCTGTAATGGATTTTGTGCGGTTGGTCCTGTTATGGTGGTCTATCCCGAAGGGATCTTTTACCAGAAGATCACTCCGGAAGATGTCCCCGAACTCATTGAAGAGCACATCTTCAAGGGACGGCCCTTAAAGCGGTTGATGTTTGCTGAGCCTACCACCCAGAAGGAAATCCCCCTCCTAAGCGAAATTAACTTTTTTAGTCATCAGGTATTACGCTCCCTGAGAAATCGTGGTTTGATTGATCCTGAAAGCATTGATGAGTATATCGCACGGGATGGGTACGCGGGTTTAGGAAAGGCCCTCACCGCTATGACATCCGAAGAAATAAAGAAATCAGGAATGCGTGGAAGGGGCGGTGCCGGATTCCCTACCGGCCTCAAGTGGGAGTTTTGTGCCAAGGCCAAGGGAGATATTAAGTTCGTTCTCTGCAATGGAGATGAAGGTGACCCGGGGGCCTTTATGGACCGCAGTATACTCGAGGCAGATCCCCACGCCGTGCTGGAGGGGTTGACCATTGCGGGAAAGGCAGTAGGGGCACATAAGGGATACATCTATGTGCGTGCTGAGTACCCCTTAGCGGTTGACAGGTTAAAGATCGCCATTGACCAGGCCAAAGATTACGGTCTCCTGGGAGAAAACATTCTGGATTCAGGCTTTGATTTTGATATAGAGATTTATCCCGGCGCAGGCGCCTTCGTCTGCGGGGAAGAAACTGCTCTCATGACCTCTATTGAAGGCAAGAGGGGCATGCCCCGGCCCCGGCCGCCCTTTCCGGCCCACCAGGGTCTCTGGAGAAAACCCTCGGTTTTGAACAATGTGGAAACCCTGTCCAACATACCCCAGATAATCTTCAGCGGGGGAGACTGGTACGCAAGCATCGGGACAGAGAAGAGTAAAGGAACCAAGGTGTTTGCCCTGGCAGGGGCGGTTAACAACATCGGGCTGGTTGAAGTCCCCATGGGTATTCCGCTGCGGAGCATCATCTATGACATTGGTGATGGTCTCCAGTTCGGCAGGGAGTTTAAGGCAGTGCAGATGGGGGGACCTTCCGGCGGGTGCCTGCCTGCAAGCATGTTGGATACCCCGGTCGACTATGAGTCTATTAATGCAACCGGTGCTATCATGGGCTCCGGCGGGGTGGTCATTATGGATGAGACCGCCTGTATGGTAGATATGGCAAAATTCTTTCTTGCCTTTACCCAGGAGGAATCCTGCGGGAAGTGTACACCCTGCCGGATCGGCACCAAGATGATGCTCGATATCCTGGAGCGCATTTCCCAGGGAGAAGGGGAAGCCAAGGATATTCAGACCCTGGAAGATCTGGCAACCACCATCAAGACAACTGCACTCTGCGGCCTGGGACAGACGGCACCCAACCCTGTACTTACCACCTTACGATATTTCCGGGAAGAATTTGAAGACCACGTTTTACGCAAGACCTGTCCGGCCAAGGTGTGCAAACGGTTAACTCCTGCACCCTGCCAGAATGCCTGTCCGGCGGGTATTGACGTGCCGAGCTATACGGCGCTGATTGCCGCGGGGAGACATCAGGAATCACTGGATCTGATCAGAAAAGATAATCCCTTCCCTGCCGTGTGCGGACGGGTGTGTACCCACCCCTGTGAGTATGACTGCAAGCGGGGAGATACGGACAAACCGATTTCTATCAAATCCCTCAAACGTTTTGTTACCGACTATGAAAAGCAGGCGGGAAGAGCACCCGTTACACCTGCTGAGATTATCCACCGGGAAAAGGTGGCGGTCATTGGATCAGGTCCGGCCGGCCTCACCTGCGCCCAGGATGTAATTCAGAAGGGTTATGCGGTTACCGTGTTTGAGGCTTTACCGGTTGCCGGGGGTATGCTCACCCTGGGAATACCTGACTACCGGTTGCCACGGGAAGAGGTGGATAAAGAAATAGATGATATCAGAGCGCTGGGTGTTGAGATCAAGACCAGCACAGCCATTGGCAAGGACCTCAGCATGGAAGACCTGCTCAAAGAATACGA
>CALJBY010000080.1 GCA_938024025.1 uncultured bacterium | reverse complement strand
CCTTCAGTTTCCCGCATTTTCACCAGTGTGTCCAGAGCAGAAGAGAGGGGACCTTTCAGCATCTCCCAGTCGTAGACAGTATCCTGATTGGCAGATTGAGAGACAACAATATCTTTCTGGGTTACAATCTGGTTGAGGGTGATTTCTCCAGGCAGATTGAGCAGCTCTTTTAGTTCTTTGAAGAGTATATAGTAACGCTGCGCCAGGGGAAGATTTAATGCAACATTGAGTTCTTCCTGTTCTTTATTTTCAAATTGAATAGTAAGATCGATTCTTCCTCTGTTGAGCCGAGCTAAGATAAGCTTTTTTATTTCATGCTCAAGTGCAAAGCATCTTTGAGGCATCCTCAGGGAAATGTCGCAGAAGCGATGATTGCTCGATTTTACCTCAACGACAATATCTCCCTGTGTTGCTGCAGATTCTGATCTTCCATAACCGGTCATGCTTTTTAACATGTACAATCTCCTGTGTAGTGCAGTGTTTTTACATTCAACATTGAGCGTTTACCCTGTTAAATACTCCAGAAACCAGGATCCTGGCTAGTGACTGTCTGACTCCTGTTCTTTTAATTGCAGGTGGTATCGTTCCCTCAACCTGTTCACGATTCCTATCATCTCAGCTGAGCCATAATCTGGAAACGTCCAGGCTAAGGGCTGAAAACTTTTATTCTTGTAGATAAGCGTCAGATCCGCATAGACACCATCCTTCAGGTAGGGACGGTGAGCGAATCGTTTGTTGGTTGCCAGAATGAGCTGATACAATGTCATGTATCCAGGATCCAGATTGATCCTTCTGTTTCCTTCGCTGCTGGTGTAGTGTGCCTCGAGCTTGTCGGTGTATCGCTTGACTTCGGGTAATCGTTCAGGATCTAGTAAATCTTCAAATGTTATAAGCCTCCTCATCAGCCCTTCGCCCATTTCTGCCTCATAGTAAGTGGTGGCAGTAAAGGGGATGCATGCACTCATGTAATCTATTTTTCCATAGGTTTGAGAAAGCTCTTCAGCAACTCCTGGTATGAGGTGTGTGTCCCCGGTGATAAGACTAACGAGCAATTTGACCGGTTTGGGGGTTGAAGGGTGGCTCATTTTCTTAAAGGGGATCGGCCTTTATGCTGTCAATAAGCTCTTGGGATGTTGCTGTAGCAGTGCCTAATTTGCTTACAACAATACCGGCAGCGTGATTGGCAATCCGGGCTGCTTCTTCATAAGATGCCCCTAAGGCGAGAGCCATGGTGAGGGTTGCTATTACCGTATCTCCTGCACCGGTGACATCATATACTTCTTTTGCCTTAGTTGGAATATGGGTAACCGTTTTATCTTTTTTCTCAAAGAGAGTCATGCCTTCCTCTCCCCTCGTGATAAGTACAGCTTCACACGCCAAATAAGCCAATAGCTTCTTGCCTGCCTGCAACAAGTTTTCCTCGGTTTCTATTTCGATTCCACTGACCCGGGCGGCTTCTTTTTTGTTAGGAGTGATAATGGCTGCGTGATTTTCGTAGAGAGTATGATTGCTTGCCTTCGGATGGTCTGAACAAATTATGGTTTCTGTGCGCCGAGCCAGGGGTAACAGTTCCTTTAGTAGAGCAGGGGAAATTACTCCTTTTGCATAATCAGAAATGATGAGAGCTTGCACACTTCTACACTTGTTTTTAAGGTAGGAGAGTATCTTTGTTCTGCATGCTTTGGTAGTTTCTTGTTTTACTTCCTGATCATAGCGTACTACCTGTTGTCGTTGATCAGCTAGAATTCTTGTCTTTACCGTAGTGGGACGATCAGGGTCGCTAATAATGCCGTCGGTTTCAGCGCCCAAGCGCTTTATTTCACGTTTACATTTAGTTCCCATCGCATCCTTGCCAACAACTCCACAGAGAAAACCGTTTCCTTTAAGCGCGCGAATATTGTTTAAGACGTTGGCTGCTCCTCCGAGACGATACCTTTTTTCAGTGACCTTAACAACGGGAACTGGTGCTTCAGGAGAAATGCGTTCTGCAGTGCCGTAAATAAACTCATCTATCATGAGGTCTCCAACAACTAACACATTGGCCTTTGAGAACTCATGTACGTAAGCAATTAATGATTCAGCAATTGCGGCGCTCATACTAGTCGTCTTTCTTTGAGCGGAAATCACTTCTCTCGTGATTTCCGCTAATGATGGTTCACCGTGGGGTTGTCTCACACAGCCAATAGTGCTCAAGACTGCAACGATGCCCCGCAGGCTGATAAATGCGAAAAAATTCCATTAGTTACGATATTTATACTATCTAACCACAGATGCTTTGTCAATAAGATTTCCCTCGCTTTACTCTCTGCGGGATGTATGATGGCGTTCGATTGAGCCGTGCAGAACCTCCATATACCATTTGATTTTATTGTCTTACCTTTAAAAAGAAATAGGTGCCGAGCGTTCCGAAGAGGATATTTGCCGCCCAGGCAGATAGTAAAGGAGACAATAGCCCACCTTTTCCTAAAGAGAGGCCAAAGTTGAAAAACGCAAAATAGATGAATCCGATAAGCACACTTAATCCAACACCTAAAGCGATACTCCCGCCCCTCCCGATCCGAAGAGCAAAAGGGATAGCAAGGATGGGCATAATGAGACAGATAAAGGGGAATGATATTTTGGCATAGAGGTAGGGAATATATTCTGGAACTTTATATCCAGCCTTCTCGATTTTGGTAATATAGTCGTTAAGTTCAGTGTAGCTCATCTCTTCGGGTTCCCGTCGAGCTACTTTAAAATCATCGGGAGTCTCTTTTAAGGGGATGATTTTTTCTTGTGCCATTTCTATGGCCATTACACTATCGGGGCTAAAGGTTCTTATCACGACATCGTAAAAGTGCCACTGGTTATCTATCCATTTGCCCAAACGGGCATCTACCCTTTTTGTCAAGGTAAACGTGCTATCAAAAAAGTACAGGGTGATTCCCTGGAGGGTGTTGGTCTTATGCTCAAAAAGATCAATGTTACAAATGGCATCCTCACTGCGGTACCAGAATCTGTTTTGTTTCAATAATCTTCGCCCATCTTTTTGCTTAATCTTAATGTTCTCGATGTACTCTGCCTTTTGACTTGCATAGGGTAAGAGAAGTTCCTGATTGCAAAATGAAATGAGCATTACACCGCTGCTCAAGATGAGAAGTGGGGTGATTATTTTGTAAACGCTTATACCACTGGCTTTCATAGCAATTATTTCATTATTTCTGGAGAAAAGGGCCAGGGTTAAGAAAATCCCGAGCAATATTGCCATGGGAGATAACCAGTAAAACATCTCTGGCAGCTTATATAGACACATGAGGAGGGTAAGGAAAAAAGGAGCATTATATTTTTCAAAACTGTCCAGGTATTGCATAGAAAGATCGATTACAAAAAACAGTGCCATGCAGGTACCCAGGCATAAGAAAAATATTTTTAAAAATTCCCTGGCGATGTATTTGGTTATTATGGTCATGAAAGACGCCTTACGTTGTAAGCTGGCAAGCTAAAGCTTGTCGCCATTTGTCACTGGTCATTTGTTCCTATTTTCTCGCCAATGGCTAATGACAATTGACTAATGACGAATATTTCTTCCTTTTACCTTTTACCTTCTGAATAGACCCTCTAGCTAGTGTATTCTGTCCTGATACTGTCTGACCTGATAAATAAATGCCTCAAGCCGGGTCTTGGTGTTACTATCCTTTTGCCCGTCATAGGCTAGTGTGAGGAGCGGTATGTTATCATAGTCGTCGCGGCATCTTTTTAAGACAGCATTGACAATAGTACCTGGCATACAGGTAAAAGGCATGGTATTGATGAGGCCCTTTGCACCCCGGGAAACGTAATCGATAGCTTTACCGATACTCAAGATGGCCTCTCCTTCAAACGATGGATGGATATAAGGAGAAGCGTTCCTAATAATCTCTTCGGTACTTGGCTCACCAGGTACCTTAAAGGAGTTGTGAAAACTCGTTGAGAGTTTATATCCTATCATTTTCTGTGCTTCGTTGGTACAGAGGTTGGAGAAATAACGGCGGTAGTTGGCTTGTCTGAAACTTCTGGTCTTGCTGGTGTAGTTAATGTACAGCAACCACTCTGTAAGCGGAGGGAGCCAGACTTCTCCTCCCAATCGCTCGATATTCTTCACCAGGTTTTCATTGCCAAACCTGTTGGAGCGTATATAGATTTCGCCCACTATTCCAATGATGGGTTTTTTTCCCGATCCATTAAGTTCAATAGTGTTAAAGGCAGTACCTGCTTCCTTCAATAGCGTTGAGGTTCCGTTGTTTTTCCGGACTGCCTGGCAAATCTTTTCCAGGTAAGACTGGTAGAGCGCTTCGCTTTCTCCCGGGTGCTTTTCATAGGGCCGTATTTCCCTTAAGCGTTTTTTCAGGAGGTCTAGGGAGACGATACCTCTCCAGGCAATCTTGGAAAATCCCTTTCCAATTACCCCGAGCTCGCTGTAGAGATCCTCGTCCTGGTCAGGAGCGAAGATGGGAACCTGTGATAAACCCATCTCGTCTAGAACCAGACGATGGAAGCGATTATACATGCCGAAACGACAAGGCCCTCTTCCTGAAGCCATAAAAAAGGCTGATCGATCAGGGTCAAAATCAGACTGCTGGGTCGTTTTAATCATGTCACCGGTGGTCAGGATACAGGGATAACATTCCCTTCCGGATGTCAGCTTTCTCCCCCACCGAAGGGTTTCATCATCAGACTCTGGCATGACGGCGGCTTGTAAGCCACAGGCCTCAAAGGCAGCTGCTACAGCGTAGCTGTGATCTGACATATTGGGGACATAAATAATCTTCTTTTTGTCGGTGAGCGCTTTAGGTTTAGATTGTGTGCTTGAGCGCCGCAAGGGTATGTGCTGAGTGTTTTTAAGGCTGTCAAGGAATGCCTCTAAACGGGTGATAATGCCCACATCAGAGCTGTGCTCATCAACCTCAATGGTGAGGTACGGGCTATCTTTCATGTTATCCTTGAAAACGTGGGAGATAAAGGAATCGGGACCACAGCCAAAATTGGTGAGATAGAGTGCGTGCAGGGAGGAATGGGATTTTATGTAATGTGTTGCCGCCAGTATACGCTGACCGTATTTCCAGTACATCTCCTGCCATTCTGAAACAAGACCGCTCTGCTCCAGAGGAAGGTAATCCATGGGGAGGGCCACGATTCCTAAATCAGTGATCTTACGGGGTAGATTGAGGTTGATGCCGGTATCACAGCCGTTATACGGCCGGCTTACTAGTACCAGGGCAGTCTGGTTGTCCCCGAGTTCCCGCAAAACTTCCTGGCCTCGGCGGTAAAGAGAGGAATAAAACTGATCTTGCCTGGCAAAGGCAGCCTCCAGTGCCTGCTTAATAAGTGCTGGTTTTTTACGTAAACGTGTACCCATTCCCTGCAGTGCCTTTGCCACACCCTCTTTTCCTTCTCCGAAATAGAGAATGGGGCTTATCAGCTCCACTCCCAGGTGCTCAAAGTCGAAAGCAGACCGTAAGGTATAGGGCAAGGCCTGCACGTAGGGACAGACGAGACCACGGTTTACTTCGGGATGTATCCTCTCCATTTCAATAATGCTGGGGAAGAAGATAGTGGTTACCCCTTTTTCAATGAGGTTTACAACGTGACCATGTGCTACCTTGATGGGAAAACAGGTTTCAGCAACAACACTCTCTACTCCTTTGTGGATACAATCCTTATGGGTTTTATCCGAAAGGATCACCTTATAGCCCAGTTTTGTGAGAAAGGTGTAAAAGAAGGGAAGGAGTTCATGAAAGAACATACTTTGTGGAACACCTATTGTCGGAGCCCCCGGGGGAGGAGGGGCGAGTTCCTGGCAGGCCTGATGTAAAAGCTGTTCTCTTTCGGCAAATAGATCTGGCAGGCGTTCACCAGTGTTCTTTTTATAGTTAACCTCAAATCGTTCACAGCGGCTTCCATAAAGAAGAGGGCGCTCTCCTTTTACTTTCAATCTTTTGATTTCACAGCTGTTAGGACACTTCTTGCATTCAAAAGAGGAAAGATCATAAGTGCGCTTGCTGAGATCAAATCCTTTGAAAACACTTTCCCCGCTGGTACTCTCCTCCCTCGCAAGAATGGCTGCGCCGATAGCACCGGTGACGTCGTGATTGGCAGGGACGGTAATCTTTTTCTTCAGGATTTTTTCAAAGGCAGCAACCACACCAAGGTTGAAGGCAGTTCCCCCCTGAAAGAAGATGTGTTCCCCGATGGCGCGGTCGCCTACTACTTTGTTCAAATAATTTAAGGCAATGGAGTAACTCAAACCGGCAATGAGGTTGGCCTTGTCTGCCCCCATCTGTTGGTGGTGCACCAGGTCGGATTCCATGAAGACCGTACAGCGCTCACCAAGAGAAACGGGACAGGGCGCGCTGAGCGCGAGGGTACTGAATTCGTTCTTGATGGAGATACCCAGTTTTTCAGCCTGCTCTTCTAAGAAGGAGCCCGTTCCCGCCGCACAGACCTTATTCATTTCAAAATCGATAATGGCACCTTTTGAAAGGCCTATGTACTTGGAGTCCTGTCCCCCAATTTCAAAGATGGTATCTACTGTGGGATCAAGGGCAATTGCTGCAGTGGCCTGAGCGGTAATCTCATTTTTAATCACGTCGGCGCCGATAAAATCTCCGGTTAAGTAACGGCCCGACCCTGTCGTCCCCACCGCGGCTATCTGTACTGTGTCAGCTACTTCTTTTCCTACTTCTTCAAGTCCCCTTTTGATTGCCTCTAGGGGCCTTCCGGCTGTCATCAGGTAGCGTTTTGAGAGAAGCCTGTTTTCACCATCAATGACCACCACATTCGTGCTGATAGACCCCACATCCACACCGAGATAGGCTCTCATTTTTTCCTTACCCGAACTGTTTGGCGTTGCGGTCTGGTGGTGGTTCCTGCTTTGTTTGTGCCGGGAAGTGAGTGGTTCCAACCCCTTTGTTTTGGTTAAGGAGGATGAGGCGATATGGTGGGCAAGTCTTTCTAATCCCTGAAAGTTATTTTTATATGATGCATCTTCCATCATAAGCAGTGCGGCACCCAGTGCCCCCATCGAAGCAAAACGTTGTGGAATAATGAGTTCGCTTTCAGCTAATTCCAGCACATCGCAGAATGCCTTCCGCATACCGAGGTTGGCGGCAACTCCACCCTGGAAAGAAACCGGTTTGATAAAGGATTTACCTTTCCCCAGCGTGCTCTTAAAATTTCTGGCAACTGCCCTACAAAGGCCCGCTACGATGTCATAGTCTGGGGTTGCGACCTGCTGCAGGTGGATCATGTCGGTTTTGGCGAAGACACTACACCTCCCCGCAATGCGGGGAGGATTTTTTGACTGTAATGCCAGTTTACCGAATGCCTCTACCGTAAGGCCCAGCCGATGTGCCTGCTGGTCAAGGAAAGAGCCTGTTCCAGCCGCACAAATAGCATTCATGGTAAAGTCGCTAATCTTAATTTTTTCACTTGACTGTGCATCACCGTCAAGTGAAATAAGCTTAGAATCTTCACCACCCATCTCTATGATGGTTCTTACCTGAGGATAAAAGTATTCAATGGATTTACTCTGTGCGATGATTTCATTTTCACATCGTGCCCCCAGTAATTCGGCCAGCAACTTCCCTCCACTACCGGTTAATGCAATCCCGCTCAGTTGAGAGGAAGGGATACGGGAAAGGAGTTCCTGTAAGATCCGGTGTGCAGTGGCGAGGGGTTGTCCAAGGGTTCTCGTGTAGTGCTCTTCTAAGATCTCTCGCCGGGCAGTGAGTACCACCGTGTTGACGCTAACTGATCCTACATCAATACCCAAAAAGCACTCACCCGTAGAAGTCATTTTTGTCCCTCCGCACACATATCCTGCCAGTAATCAACTGGCGCTCTACGCTATCTAAGAAAGAGAATACAATTTTAACCACGAAGAAAAACCACCCATTAAAGAAGTCAGAAGACAGGATACTCATTTTGGATCTCGGATTTCGGATTGGGGATTGAAAAACAGAAAAAACATAGGAGCCGAGAAACAAAATCCAAAATCCGAAATGTGTCGGTTCCAACACTTCCGTTTT
>CALJBY010000079.1 GCA_938024025.1 uncultured bacterium | reverse complement strand
CTAGAGGGTTTTGAAGCAGTCAGGAAAAGACCCGCCATGTATATAGGAAACACAGGCGTTACCGGGCTTCATCACCTTGTCTTTGAGGTAGTCGATAACAGCATTGATGAATCTCTCGGTGGGTACTGTGACCGTATTGATGTCTTTATCCATACCGACAATAGCATCACGGTCATCGATAACGGCCGGGGGATTCCCGTGGATATCCATCCTACGGAAAAAAGACCAGCGGCAGAAGTGGTTATGACCACTTTGCATGCGGGAGGCAAGTTTGACAACAGCAGCTACAAGGTTTCAGGCGGTTTACATGGAGTGGGCGTTTCGGTGGTTAATGCCCTGTCTGAAAGTCTGGGCGTAGAGATTAAACGGGACGGAAAAGTTTACCACCAGGCCTATCAAAAGGGGGAGCCCATTTCCCAACTGGAAGTGGTGGGAAAGACAGAAAACAGTGGTACCAAGGTGGTATTTAAACCGGACACTGAAATTTTTGAGACTACTGAATTCAGTTTTGACCTCCTATCCCAGAGACTGAGGGAACTTGCCTTTTTAAACAAGGGGGTTCTCATCACTATCGAAGATGAGCGGACTGAAAAAAGACATGATTTTATCTACCGGGGAGGCATTATTTCTTTTGTAGAATTCCTCAACAAGAATAAAACTACCTTGTATCCCAAACCCATTTATCTCCAGGGGGAAAGAACCTTTACCTCCCTTGAAGGCGGGGAAAAAAGGGAAAACATGGTGCAAATAGAAATCGCACTCCAATATAATGACACCTACACAGAAAATGTATTCTCCTTTGCCAATAATATCAATACGAAGGAAGGTGGTACCCACCTCTCCGGATTCAGGACAGCCCTGACCAGGACGATTAACAACTATGCTACAAAAAATCTCTCTTCAAAGGATTTTAAAGAGAATTTTAAGGGAGAAGACCTTCTGGAAGGTCTTACAGCGGTTATTAGTGTTAAACTGCCCCAGCCACAATTTGAAGGGCAGACCAAAAGCAAACTGGGGAATACGAATATTAAGGGCATAGTAGAACAGCTGCTAGGGGAAACACTGGCTTACTATCTTGAGGAAAACCCCCGTGTGGCCAAAAAGATTGTGGGAAAAGCCCTGGAAGCTTCGCGAGCACGTGAAGCAGCACGTAAAGCAAAAGAGCTCACTCGCAGAAAGACAGCCCTTGAAAACAGCGTTCTGCCGGGAAAACTGGCAGATTGCCAGGAGACTGACCCGGCTCAATGTGAAATCTATCTCGTTGAGGGTGATTCTGCCGGGGGTTCGGCTAAGCAGGGCAGGGACCGTCGTTTTCAAGCCATATTACCTCTTAAGGGCAAAATCTTAAATGTTGAAAAGGCACGTTTCGACAAAATGCTTGAAAACGAAGAAATTAATACCATTATCTCCGCTTTAGGAACAGGCATCGAAAAAGAGGAGGGGAAAATAGTAACACCCCGTTATCACTACATTATTATCATGACTGACGCTGATGTTGATGGATCCCACATCAGGACCCTCCTGCTCACCTTCTTTTACAGGAGAATACCCTCTATCATTGAACGGGGTTACCTCTATATTGCCCAACCACCCCTCTTCAAGGTAAAGAGGAGAAAACAGGAGCGCTATATTAAGGACGAAGGTTTGCTAGAAAAGTATCTCCTTGAATGCGGAGCGGAAGGTATTGAACTCACGGCCACAGGCTCAACCAAATCTTTTAAGGGCGCTCAATTGCTCACTATGCTGGAAAAAGCCCAAAAGTACAGGAAATTATTAGAAAATCTTGATAAAAAACAATGGGATAAGAACATTTTGAGCGCTCTTGCCTTTGAAGGCAGCTTCAGCAAAGATACTCTCAAAAATAAAGAGAGCGTCAAAGCGTTTTTTGAAAGCATTAAGCGCCATGCCAGCTTCTTCTATCCTTTCGTTCCACCCATCGAATATTCACTCATGGAAGATGTGGAGCACAGCTGTTATGCCATCAAATGCATCTGTAAAATAGGTGCCATCAACAAGGAAACCATTATAAACTTTGATCTTTTAACCTCCACTGAATTAGAAGAACTGAGAAAGATGGCTGAAGACCTGAAAAACAGTGGTTCCCCACCCTTTATCCTTACCAGCAACAATGAAAGCATCACATTCTCAACTCTTTACGAGGTCCTGGCAGCCATCCTTGCCTCTGGCGAAAAAGGACAGGAGGTGCAACGGTATAAAGGGCTCGGGGAAATGAACCCGGACCAATTGTGGGAAACCACCATGAATCCCGAAAAGCGCACCCTATTGCAGGTAAAAATAGAAGATGCCATTGAAGCAGATGAAATATTTACCATCTTGATGGGAGATCAGGTAGAACCCAGAAAAGAATTTATCTACAAAAATGCTATAAATGTAACAAATTTAGATATTTAGAACATTTAGGTGAAAGCATGACTGCTCTCGCCTAACCGCAGGGTATGGATTGCATGATTACTCAACAGGGGATCACCACTCACCAACGAGAAGATAATTTGTTATCCCGGTTTCACAAGGTAAGGTAAAAGAAATATGGAAAACATGGACTTACATCCACGACCACTGGCGGTTAATATTGAAGATGAGATGAGAAGATCTTACATGGATTACGCCATGAGTGTAATCATAGGCAGGGCATTACCTGACATACGAGATGGTCTCAAGCCTGCCCATCGAAGAGTACTCTATGCCATGTATGATCTGGGAAATTTTTTCAATAAACCCTATAAGAAATCGGCACGCATCGTGGGTGATGTAATCGGAAAATATCATCCCCATGGAGATTCAGCCGTTTACGATACCATTGTCCGCATGGCCCAGAGTTTTTCCCTTCGATATCCATTAGTTGACGGTCAAGGCAACTTCGGTTCACAGGATGGTGATCCTGCAGCAGCAATGCGGTATACAGAGGTGCGCATGTCTGAAGTTGCCGGGGAACTCCTTGCTGATATCGAGAAGGAAACGGTTGACTTTCTCCCCAATTATGACGGGACCCTGCAGGAGCCATC
>CALJBY010000078.1 GCA_938024025.1 uncultured bacterium | reverse complement strand
CCCCATCTTTCATAGCATGGGAAATGCGGCTCATCACATCTTCGCCGTAAACACGCTGGGGATTTGTTATCCCCTCCAGAGCCAGGGTCTTACCGGTTAAAAGGTCAACCAGGTACGCTGCTATCTTGGTGGTTCCCAGGTCGACTGCCAGACCTAAAGGAGCTTTATCTGGTGTCTGGAAGTCAATAACCTCATCATTACGCACACACACTCTTGTCTTCCTCCCCTTTTCACGCGGGAGGCATGGGAAATGCCGCAGGGCAATGGGGTCTATCGTTTTCATGCGTCTACCGGAAATCCTGGCCAACTCCTCGACCAGCCGGTCCCAATCAGATTGTGGATCATCCCGGTGAACAGGAGGCAGGGAAATCACGTATTCTTCAACAGGCGGGTCAAAGGGTACCTCCAGTTCTACCCCTGAAACGTGTAGTTTCTCCCTGGCAATCAGAGAGGTAGCGGGGAGGCAGACTGTGCTGTTCTCTAAAACAGTGGTCTGACAGGCAAGCCGGTAGCCCTCGGCAATATCATCCGTGCTCAGCAGTTTCCTTTCTACCGTGGTGAGCGGAGAGACTGCACCAGATGTAATCCGCACACGGCAACGTCCACACAAACCATTACTGCCGCATACAGACAGGACATGTATCCCTGCCTCACGTGCAATCTCACTGAGGAGTGTTCCCTGTGCACACTCAAGCTGTAGATCAAGGGGATGGAAGGTAACTTTAGGAGACACTAGCACACCTTTTAGAAAATCTTATACAAAGGATGATTTCGGGTAGCAGGACGTATGTCATTAAATCTGCCTCCATAGGCGATCATAGCATCTATAGCGGCACAAGCAGGGTAGACCCAGGGAGCACAACGTATGGGACCATAGAAGAGAAAATCGGCCCCGTGAGACTGCGTTAGTGCAAAGACGGCAGCCGCAGCGGCCTGGAAGGCTGATGATCCCTGTTTCCGTATCTTCTCCCACTGGAAAAGTGCGTTGGAAGGAGCGCACCCCACCGGGTATCCCAGTTTTTCCTTTATCATATAAATGGTATGGGCTGCCCAACTCACACTGGGTATGTCCAGCACACCGGTATCCACCAGGATGTTCTCTACCCCCGCCCTTTCGGAAGCGGGGAGTAGTTTCTCCTGCAAGAGTTTAATCCGGTCTTTGGGCTTTACCGCCGCGGTGCTGAAGGCCAGGATGATGGCACTTTTCACACCACACTCCCTTATACAGGCAAGTTCCTCTTCAGTAAAGTCCTCAGCGATAGAGTTGTATATCAAACGGTGAATAATTGTGCTGTTCGCAAAGTGTCTTAGAGTCTCCAAACGTACTTTTTGCAGAGGTGAATCAACAAGGATAGGGGCATCGGTATGAGCTGCTACAAATTCAATATAGTTGATGAGGGCCTCTGCAGTATCACCGATGGGATCAATGCATCTGGGATTGGCAGTAGATGCTGATACCTCTGCCTCCCGCTCTAACAATGCCTTGGCCTTGTCTTGATCGAAGATGCCCTTGAGTGGATCACTGACTATCTGATGTTTTGCGAAGAAGATGCTTCCGAGAAGGACCGTCGGTCGCTCTCCTGGTTGTCCACCGACCTCCACTCCAGCTATGGTATAGACCTTTTGCTCCTTGGGAAACCTTTGCATGCTGCGCTTTTCCATTTCCTGAAAGGGGATCTCATTCTTCAAGGGCAAGAATGTCCCCATGATCAGGCTGGTAGTTGCTCTATTTAATCAGATGTTCAAACCCGTACCTGCAGACATCTTTTCCGCGTACTCCTGGAAGGACTCCCTCTCAGGCACCTCAAGTGCTACTTCATCTAAGTTGGAAGCCAGGGGAAAAGAGCCATAGGTGTGTGCAGCGGCCACGGCGGCGTGAATGTGCTGGGGTTGCGTGTCAGCAGGAATATTTGCCAAAATAATAGCCAGATTGTAATCCCTGCCTAACACATCAATGAAGCGCTTGATGTTGTCCACGATCCTCTCCACAGGGCCATCTCTGAGCAGACGGGCATTCATGTAAGCTACAATCGCAATGCGGATACCCTTCTCTTTGTAGGGAGTGAGATACTCAACCACCGGTTCCAAAGGATATTCATGCCAGGGACCTGTACCCAAAACGAACATGGGCATATTAGAGAGAAGCTTCTTTTGGATAGCAAAACACTTAAAGAGGATATCCTTATCAAACTTTTCCAACCGCTCCTCACAGTAATCACCACCCCCGGCAGTCATAGCCATCATGCCGAAATCCAAACAATTGTTAAATAACCTTTCAGAGTAGGGAACCACCCACTCTTCTATAAGGTCCAGTGATAGGTTGGGGAACACTGCCCAGGCGTCGGCACCAGTTGCGGCCCTGACGCCACAGTACTTCTTCTGTAGCTTCAGGTAAGATGGCAGAATCTCATCTGACAGAACGGCAAAGAGGTCATGAGCAAATGCAGGATTCTTTTTTAAATCTTTGATGAGCTTGGGATAGGACCGGAGCGTCACCGCCAGGCTGAACGGGGCACAGAATTTTCCCGTTTTATATCCCAATACTTTGTTCAGTTTTATGACGTCCAGGATGAAACGGATGCGGCCAGCAGTGAGCCAATCGGGAGCCTTTAATTTGGCCAGGTCCTTATGCTCCTTGATCAGGGGGTCACGGAAATCAGCTGTGGGCATGGCATTATCACTGTAAATTAACTTCTGACCCAGTGCTTCTGCCTCGTAATTATAGGTGTCCCCTCCACCCGAGGCAGAGTCAAAACCATAGTATGCAGCTACTGCGGCTGTGGTATTCACGTTTACCCTGGCATCGGAATAGAACTTCCTGGCTGGCACACCTCCTAGGAACATTGAATGGTCGGGCATGATCGCCATAATTGGTGTCCGACTCTGTTTCTGAGCAGCATACACCATCCACCAGGTTTTAGGATCACGGGGATCAAGCGTGATGCCTTTTGTTATTTTTGTGGTGAAAGGAGCAGAGCCCTTCTTAGCCATCATGGTGCCCACACGGATTAAAAGTGGTAGGGCAGATCTTAACAACAGACCTCTGATTCCCATCTTTCTTTAGGCTCCCATAAGCTTCCTGGCTTTGTCTACTGCGTCGAGGGCATCCTTACCCCAGGCATCTGCACCAATCTCGTCAGCAAATTGCTGAGTCGTCGGCACACCTCCAATCATAATCTTCACCTTATCTCGCAATCCATTGTCTTTCAGGAAGGTTATCATAGCTTTCAGCTCCAACATGGTGGTAGTCATGTAACAGCCTACAGCCATGATGTCCGGCTTGAGCTCACCTATTTTCCCAATGAACGTTTCGGTAGGGACATCAACTCCCAGGTCTATCACCTCAAACCCTGCACCGGTGAGCATCGCAATAACGATACTTTTCCCCAGATCATGCATATCTCCAGCTACCACTCCCATGATAACAGTCCCAAGCTTAGTTATTTCACGTCCCGCAAGATGGGGTTCAACTGCCTTCATAGCAGCCTTGAATGCCTCGGCGCTCAGCACGACATCGGGCATAAAATAAACATTGTCATGCCACAACTCGCCGGCCCGCTCAATACCGGGCACGATGGCTTGTTTGAGCACTTTCACCGGATCAATGCCTTCCATTAAGGCTTTCTCAATCTGTGCTACCGCTCCATCATCATCACCATCAACAATAGTCTGTTTCACTGTTTCCAATATAGCAGACATAACTTTGCTCCGAGAAGACAGGGTCCATCATAGGTGCACGTCTAAAAAATACTGAGCAGGACGAGCAGTTCACCTTTCCCTTCTGTTATAGAAAAGATCGCCGTGCCGCCCCGTGCGGCCCGCCCTCGCTTGAGGATTAGTATCGGATGGTAGGTGCAAGGGTACCCAGGGTCAGGGCCTCCAGTGGAACACCTATTTTTTGGGCAACGCTAATTGACATATCCCCGAGGAAATAGTATTCCATTATCCGGGCCCGGGCGGAATCCATCAAAGCGACCTCTTCACTGGTAGAGCTTTCCTTTTCTCTCTTCTCTGCAATTGTGAAATAAGATGTGAGCCATTGAGATCCCGCCTCTTTTATCAGAGCTAACTGCTCCTTAGCCAGATCTAAATAAATCCCTATCCCCGCATTGATTCCATGTTCCCATTGATCCATCTTGTAGATGTTTTCCACCTTCTTCCTTAAGGGCTCGTGATCTACTCCATGTTTTTCGACAACGTTTTTTAACCCATCGGCTAAGAAGTTCAGATCCTCTTCGTGTGCGGCAACGGGAACTACGTCCAGCATACCTGCGAACTTCTGTTCCTTCGCCGCCGCCCGATATTCCACGTTGAAAAGGAGAATAGGTATCTTGGGGGAGGCAGGATAGACTTTTGCCTGAACGACGTCAAACCGGGTATCTTCTCCCGTAAGCGGGTTCTTGGTATTGAGTAAGATGTGGGAGAGGGTTGCCTTTTCCAGCACCTTTCCCCGCACCACACTTACATCCCAGCTTCCCACGGGTACTTCCCACTTTTTGTGTTCTACCTGGGTGGTGTCATTTAAGCGTTTAAAACCCTCCACCGCAACCGCTTTTACCTCACTAAAATATCCTTCCATATCCATAACCGTGTCCTCCATCAATTGTTATTTGCCTGGCGTAAAGAGGCTTTAAAAAAGCCAGCAAAAGATCATGCAACACCTTCACTCCTTAGCGCTCATAACGTCCTTCTTCCTTACATTGTTAGCTTTTACACTACGTGCTCTCTCCTCCCCGCACTCCTGGTGGACCCAGTAATTCTCCTGGAATCACAAATTTTCTTGACAGAGATGATGGTATGGTATAATGAATGACTATGGTCACTGACTATAGTCGTAAACTAGTTTTTAATAGAGACTTTGTCAAGCATTTTTTTGGTGACTCTGGGCACCACCAATGAAGAGTTCTACACAGGATGCAACACCTCTAGTATGTTGTCTCCTGAAGGGGTGTTGTAAACGGAGGAAGAGAGCATGACGAAAGAATATGATTTGATAATAGTAGGGGCTGGACCTGGAGGAGCTATGGCTGCCAAGACTGCAGGTGAAAATGGATTAAAGACAGCGCTCCTGGAAAGGAAAACCAACCCGGCTGAGATCACCAGAGGATGTGCCATGATGTTTGCCATTGAGAGCGACTATTACTTTGGGGAAAGGATGTACTATAATGAAAAGAACAAGAAGATGATTTTTCCGCTTAATGGATTCACCGTCGATTATGAGGGGCCTACCCGTAACTTCTACGCATGGCATATCTATGCTCCTAATGGGAAAGCACGTCTTCCATTGGGAAACTATGAGGAGAATATCAAAAAGGGAGATGAGGGAAGGCTCTCCCTTGTGTATGATAAGGGAAAGCTCCTCGAGGGGTTACTAAAAGATGCGGTAAAAAATGGGGTCGAGATGTTTACGGGAGTTAATGTGGACGGGGTAGAGAGAACAGAGAAAGGGGGAGTGAAAGTCACTGGGGGTGGTG
>CALJBY010000077.1 GCA_938024025.1 uncultured bacterium | reverse complement strand
TAAATCCTTGCATACCGGTTCGCACTGTTTACACTCCCTGCGCAGGGTGTATCTGCAGTAATCGGGATTGATGACGTAACAGGCAGGGACTGCCTGGGGAAAGGGGATGTAGAGACACTTGGTTCTGGAGAGATTCATATTAAAGGGATCGTCCATTTCCACCGGGCAGTATGAAACGCAGTTACCACAACCGTTACACTTGTCTTCGAGTATGTAGCGGGGTTTCTTTTTGATGGTGACCTTAAAGTTGCCGACATACCCCTTTACCTCCGAAATTTCGGAATAGGTAAGCAGCTCAATGTTGGGGTGGTTACCCACGTCTGACATTTTGGGTGTCAGGATACAGGCGGAGCAATCAAGGGTGGGAAAGGTTTTATCGAGCTGCATCATGTGGCCGCCAATACTCGGTTCTTTCTCCACCAGGTAGACTTTATAACCGGTGTCGGCGATGTCAAGGGCAGTCTGGATACCGGCGATTCCACCGCCGATGACGAGGGCCCGGGGAATGACATCGACTTCTTTTTCCTCAAGGGGTTCGAGGAGGCTGGTTTTTGCTACGGTAGCCGCAAGAATACTTTCTGCCTTCTTCGTTGCCAGAGCACTGTCCTCGTGGACCCAACTGCAGTGCTCGCGGATGTTGGCAATTTCCAGGCAGTAGGGATTAATCCCCGAGGTTCGCAAGACTTTTCTGAAGGTAGGCTCGTGCATGCGGGGTGAGCAGGCAGCCACGACAATGCGGTTCAAATTGTGTTCTTTAATGTCATTGCGAATCAGCTCCTGACCAGGGTCAGAACAGAGGTAGATATAATCCTTAGCCACTGACACGTGGGGCAGGGTCGAGGCAAACTGGGTGAGCTTGTCAACGTCAACCGTTGATTTAATATTTACACCGCAATGGCAAATGTAGACGCCGACTCTTGTCTTGGTCATTGCATTAGGTTCCGTAGTTTGTTGGGATCAAGCAGAGTGCCATGAAATTGAACTGTGGCCTTCACGGGGGATGATGGTTCCACCCTATTCGATTACCTGTGAAACAATTTCAATAATATCGAGCACTTGCAATTTTTCTTCCAGCTCACCGCTTTTGACGGCATCCTCCAGGGTTAAGAGACAAAAGGGGCATGCGGTAGCAAGAATTTCAGCACCGCAGTCCAGTGCCTCTTGTACACGAACCGTAGCGGTGCGCTTCATTGTCTCGTGGGCTTCGATCCACATTCTACCACCCCCGCCTTCACAGCAGAAGGAACGTTCTTTTACCCTGTCCATTTCAACAAAAGTAACTGAAGGAATGCTTTTGAGGATATCACGGGGTTCATCATAAATGTTATTTTGTCGCCCCAGGAAACAGGGATCGTGATAGGTCACGGTCTTGTTCAATTCCTTGGAGAAGGTGAGTTTTTTCTTTTTGATCAGATCAGCGATGACCTGGGTATAGTGGTTCACCTCAATGGTAAGATCCGTATACTCGTTTTTAAAGGTGTTAAAGCAGTGGGGTGAGCTGGTAATGATCTGCTTAATGGGATACTGGTTAAAGAGATCCATGTTCATTTCTTTTAACGCATCAAAGGACCAGATATCACCCATACGCCTTATTTCACTGCCACAGCAGACTTCATCATTGCCCAGTGTCCCGAAGTTCACCCCTGCATTGTTGAAGGCTTTAGCCAATGCCTTTGCAATCTTTTGCAACCGGGGGTCGAAGGCCGGGGTACAGCCAACATAGTAAAGCACCTCGGCATCTGCGATATTTTTGATGTCGAGGCCATCGGCCCATTCAGATCTCTTTTCCTGTCCGATATTCCATGGATTACCGCGAATGGAGATACTCTTTAAGACATCACGGATCTTGGGTGGTACCTGGCCGTCTTCAACCAGGACGCTGCGAACGCTCATAACGAGGTCTGCCGGATCCACCTGCTTAGGGCAACGGGTAACACAGGTGGTGCAGGTAGAACAGTCCCAGATCATCTCCTTTTTCTGGGCGATGTCTTCACCTTCGGAATTAAGCATCTCGTAGAGGATACGCCGGATGTTAAAATGGGGTGATACGGTGGAAATGGGACAGCTCCCGGTACATTTTCCACACTGTATGCAGGGGAAGAGCGGATCTCTTAAGATATGGGCAAGACGGTCTTCTGACATGCGATTACTCTGGGTGTTAGCGTATCTTATGCTGATTCAGCATCATCTTCTTCAACTTCTACCAGTTGGAGAGCACCATGAACACATACTTTAACGCAGTTTGGATCAGGTGGTTCACCACAGAGATCGCACTTTAAAGGTATTTCTGTGTCAGGTTCAGTGAAGAACGGTCGGGTCGGGCATGAAGCACGACAGAGTAAGCAACTTTCGTACTCTTTGCCATCCATTATAATATTATACCGTGAAGTGCACTTGGCATCGGTATAGGGCCCTGAAATAATAGGATGTGCCATTTCCCGTTCAAAGTCAGTAAAAACTCTTATGCGTGATAATTTGGGGTTCACCATTCCTTCTTCGCTATGCTTGAGTGAACATGCAGTCTCACAGTGACGGCATCCGGTACATTTGCCAATATCAACCCTGATCTCTTTTCTTGTTGCCATGGTGTTACTCCTTTAGAATATAATGGAAAAGTTTAATGATTGTGATTTACCATTCCATTCCCAGTTCGCTCAATTTTTCATCGGTTGGCTTGCCTTCCTCATCCCAGCCCCTCAATGTGTAGTACTCGGGAAGCATCTCCTGTAAGCGATTAACATGTCCTTTGGAAGGGCCTTCGGGCATGGGCTCATTGAGCATGCGTGGTGAAAGGTTGTCATCTTTGCTGGTGAGACCGGCTTTAATGTTGAACATTCTCTCTATCGTCCAGGTGCGTTCTCCACATTTCATCATTTCTTCAAAGGTGTAGTCAATACCGGTGGCCGGAACAAGCTGCTTGTGCAGTTCAGGGGCCCACAAACCGAGGATGAGAAAGAGACAGGTACCCGTATTGTCAAAAACGCAGGTAGCATCCTGTAAACTCTTGGTGAGCTGGGCTTTCCCTTCAGTAGCATAGGGATCTGTTTTCCCTCCCAGAGAAGGAAGGCCAAATATTTCCGACCCCATGGTGTAGCCCTTATTGTGACAGGCTCCGCGGGCTGCTGTGGCCTGGTTGAGGCCCTGTCCCTGGCAGACACGGGGATCATAGGCGGGTGCCTCTAACTTTTTGACACCAACGAAAAGTTCAGGGTGGTTAAATTTATGTGAAAGGGCAAATCCACCGTTTGCCACCTCATCACCGAAGCCTTCCCGCTTGCAGGTGAGCTCAACAAGTTTAACCATTGCATCAGGGTCACCAAACTTCAAAGGAAAACCAACTTCTTTTTCGGTAAGATAACCTTTTTCAAACATTTCCATGCACATGGCTATCGTGTTGCCAACCGAAATAATATCCATTCCGTACTGGTTACAGAGATCGTGGGCTTTTAATATGGCTGATGTATTGTTGTTGCCGCAATCTGCACCGAATACCCACACTGTTTCAAATTCCGGTCGCTCTGAGGTAACCATAAATTTTTCATCTGTTGCCTTCATAATTCCACCACAGGACTGGGGGCAGGAAAAACAGGCCCTGATTTTCCTGAGATGTTTTGATGCCATGGCCTCACCGCCGATGTCTGCTGCATGTTCAAAGACGCCTGTTTGATAGTTATTTGTGGCGAGCATACCAACTTCATTATAAATGTGGAGTATGCCTGCCGATCCGTACTGGGGAAAAGATTCCATGGAACCATGGGATTGTTTTACATGTTCCAGAACATCAGTCATTGCCGTTACAAAACCTTCAGGATCGGCAAGCTTGATCCCCTTGGTTCCTTTTACCATAAGTGCTTTAATGTTTTTTGAGCCCATTACCGCACCGATACCACATCTGGCCGCAGCATTGTGTTTATCGATGATAATAGCTGCAATGTTAGAACCCTTTTCACCAGCTGGTCCGATACAGGCAATTGAGTACTCCTTGGCCTTCCAGGGGTCACCGAGGCGCTCGCGGAGGATATCATCTGTCTCATAACAATCTTTACCCCAGAGGTCTGCGGCTGGTAGATATTGAATCTTGTCATCTTCAATCATGATATAAATGGGTTCCTCTGCCTTCCCTTCGAAGATGATCATGTCAAAACCGGCATATTTGAGATCAGAACCGAAGCTGGCACCGACGTTTGAACAGCCGACCGTCCCCAGGGGTGATTTAGCAGCAAATACCGTTCTGCAGGCTGCAATTGCCCCGGTACCTGTCAAACAACCAGTCGCGACAATCATTTTGTTGTCAGGATCAAAAGCATCAATTTCGGGATCAATCTCATCGTAGAGATATTTTGTGGCTAACCCTCTGCCGCCGAGGTAATCTCTGGCGATATCTTCATCGAGATCCTCTATTTCATGCTTTTTCTCTTCTAAATCAACTCTTAATATTTTACCCATCCATCCATTCATCGGTTTAACCCTCCACGTTATGGTTAATTAAGTAAAAGCAGTACATACCATTAATTAGAAAAAGATACCAGAATTTTTATAAAACCCTAAAGGAAGTCCTTAAGGAAGACCTTTCCCCACCCCTGGGGGTTGACGCGATCCAGTTTTGCCCTGAGCTCTTTCTTGACGAGTGGAGGTTTGGTAGCATCGATTCCTATCTTTCCTCCTACACGTAAGGGAGGAGCAGCCGGAAGGTCGGGGCAAGACAGGTCATAGGGAAGTGCAATGGTGCGATCAATATGAATGGTGTCCAGCTGGGGATTCATACGCACTCCTATAGAATAGAGGATATCTTCTGCACTGGTACAGTCCATGTCATCATCAACGGCGATTACTACCTTAGAAAACAAGAGGGAGGGTGAGTAGAGTGCAGTCATAAGGGCATCACGTACCTGCTCTTCAACAACGGGTACCATTTTAATGATGACAATAAACAAACCGCCCCAGGAGGGGACATGCACGTCCATCACATTGATTCCCTTTCTTCTCAGTTGATCAAAGAGAAGGGCCTCACAGGGGAGAGCAACCAGGTTTTGATGATCGGTAAAGGGCGTAGCATTCAAGTGCCGGAAGATGGCATCTTCTCTCATGGTAATAGCAGTTACTGCCAGGGCCGGTTTTTTAGCTACGCCTGTTGAATAGATACCATGGAATTCACAGAAAGGTCCTTCATCTTCCATGTCACCAGGTTGAATGGTGCCTTCAATGACAATTTCGGCATGGGCAGGGACGGCAATATCAGATGTTTCACAGGAAACCATATCAACCGTTTCATCAAGGAGTGATGCTGCTAACTGGTGTTCGCTGTATGTATCATGGGGCCCAAAATAATTTGTTGCAATCTCGAAACAGGGGTGGTGCCCGATGACAACTGCCATGGGGGCTGCCTCTCCTCTATCGTGATATTTTTGAAGGATTTTCTTGCTGTGGGGAGAAAACATGCTTACCGCTGCACGATGGGGACCCTTGATATGTATACGGTGCATGGCGACATTTTGTGCACCCGTATCAGGATCTTTTACAACACACATACCGGAACCTATATAGAGACCGCCGTCTTGGGGTGTGTGAAGGCAGAAAGGAATCTTATCGAGATTGGCATCGGTTCCCTTTAAAACCTTTGATTTGACCGGACCGGATTTGACCATTCTGGTTTTTCCGGGTCCTTTTATAATTCTTTTAGCCAATTCAGGAACAACCTGATCAGGAGTAGTTTTGAGGGCAATGGCCTGGGTTTTACGTGTTTTTATGAGGAGATCACATACGTTCCATCCAGGGTACCCCTTGATAGATTCGAAAAGGAGGGGCCGATCACTTTGGGATGCGAGGTCACCCAGCTGCGTTTTCGGGTCAACTTCCTTTTTTACCTTAACGATGTCTTTTTTAATCTCTTTCAGATAGGTCCTGAGTGAACTTGGCATAATTCCTCCAGTGTCGTGAGAGCATGTAATATGATTTTTAGTCTTTCGCTTATAGCCGGGAGACTACCAATTGTCAAGTAAAAATATACCCTTATGTTTTAGTGAGCACACTAATTACTTGACACTGCTCCTTGTCAAAGGACTGGAAATATAAAACCTTATAGCACAGTTAGTGAAGGGTGTGCAATACGGATAACACCTTAATTTTCAGAAAAAATCCCCTGAGTTAATAGG
>CALJBY010000076.1 GCA_938024025.1 uncultured bacterium | reverse complement strand
CTAGGCAATTTAGTACATTTTAGGCATTTGTGTTTTTCCTCTGCGTCCTTTGCGTCTTTGCGGTTAGAATCAAGTTTGGATTTGTTTCGTACTTGGTTATTTGTATTTCGAATTTCTCATCACCAAGAATCTTGTATCCTGCATCATGTATCTTGTTTTTTTCTTCGTGTTCTTCGTGGTTCCAGATTTCAAGATTCAAGACTTGACCCCTTGTTTATGTTTTTAGGATTTAGAAATTCGGATTTATGGTTTTAATCCTGCATCATGTATCTCGTTTTTTTCTTCGTGTTCTTCGTGGTTTAATTTTGGCAATTTAGCTCATTTTAGGCATTGCTTTTTTAAGAGCTCCCGTTTCACTATTTTGCCGGCAGCATTTTTGGGCAGATCAGTTACAAACGCAACCGACCGTGGCTTTTTGTAGTGGGCCAGGTGCAAACCGCAAAAGGCAATGACGTCCTCCTCCCTTAAGGTTTCACCGGGCCGTAACACTACAAATGCCTTAACACGTTCTCCCCAATAGTCATCAGGTACCCCGATGACTGCCGCCTCCAGGATACGGGGATGAAGTTGAAGCACTGCCTCCACTTCAGCGGGATAGATGTTTTCGCCTCCCCGCACGATCAGGTCTTTTTTTCTTCCCGTAAGATAAAGGTACCCATCCCGATCAAGCTTCCCGGTGTCACCGGTGTAAAGCCAGCCTCCTTTCAAAACCGCGCGCGTTGCTGCCGGGTCATTGTCGTACCCTTTCATGATTGTAGGTCCCCTGCATATAATTTCCCCATTTTCTCCGGCAGGAACCTCCCTTCCCCTGTCGTCCACAATCCTTACGGTAACATGCTTCATCGGTTTCCCCACACTGGCAATCTTATCAGGAGGGTCGTGGGGGGTTAAGATTGAGACACCGGGGGAAGCCTCCGTCAAACCATAGAGGTCAAAGATACCGGCACGGGGAAACCGTTTGGCGAGTCCGCTCCTTATGCTTGGAAAAAGCGGAGCAGCACCTGAGACGAGCCTCCTTAAAGAGCTGCCGGAATAGCTGCTCCCCGGCGTAAGATTCAAGAGAGCGGCATACATGGTGGGAGACTGGGTTATGGATGTAACCCGGTGCCTCGCAATAAGTTCCATCGCCCTTTCCGGATCAAAGCGTTGAGCGGTAACGAAGGTTACACCGTTAAACACATAGGTAACAATTCTCCCCAGGGTAGATGCGTGGAACATGGGGGTCAGTGCGAGCTCAACATCATCTTCCGCCATCTGGTAGGCACTGGTATAGTTACGGGTATTCCAAAAGTGATTATCATGGGTTAAGACAACCCCCCGAGGGCTCATGCCCGTGCCGGAGGTATAGATAATAAATGATGCATCTTCGGGTTTCACCAGCACATCCGGTTCAGCATCAGGCTCTCTATGATACAGCCGGTAAAACTCCCCCGCGCTCCGGGGGTCTTTTTCCACCGTTATAGTATCCTTGATGCGTGCTAACTCGGGTTTCAAGCGGTTAACGGTTGCTGCCCACTCTTCTCCCATGATCAGTTGGGTGGCGTTTGAACTGTTAATAACCGCGGAAAGTTCTCTCCCGCTCAGCCTGCAATTGAGCGGGATACCAACACCGCCCATCTTGGCCAGGGCAAAATAGAGGGTTACCAGCTCTATGCTGTTGTAGAGCAGCAGGGCAACTCTATTTCCTCTGGTAATGCCACGCGCTAACAAGCCGTGTGCAACTTGATTAACACGTCCATTGAGCTGGCCGTAGGTTATACTGTTGCCATCGCAGATGACAGCCACTTTATCAGGGCACTGCTTCGCGGTGATGGCAAGTATCTTTCCAACCGTCGGGTTCATGCGCCTTACCTTCCTACTCCTTTAGTTGGGTCATACCTGGCTACGAGAGCCAGCATCTTCTCTCCCTCTTCTTGCTTCCCCCGTTTGATACAGCCCTTGCCATAAATTTCACACTTCTTCGCAAGTTCTCTCCAGGCAAGCTCTCGTTGGCGGGGGGAGAGATAATCTTCTGCCAGCAGCTTGGTGAGGGCCTTTATGCGAAAACGGTCCTGTCCGTTCAACTTTTTTGAGAGCTGATCCATATGTCCCCCCCGCTTGACAATCAGGGGTGTCTCTATGAAATGGATAGGATACCGTGCAGCAATGCGGAGCCAGAGATCGTAATCTTCACAGACTTCAAGGGTCTCATCAAAGATGCCGACTTCATCCAGGAGTGTTCGGGCAATGAGCACAGACGAGGGGCTTACAATGCAGAGGGGTAAACACTGTTCAAAGATCATTCCCGAATACTTTCTGTGTTTCTTCATGGGATTGACCCGGACACCCTTGCGTATCCATATCTCATCGGTGTAGCAGATGCGGCATTCCGGGTGGGACTCCATGAAGCGCATCTGCAAAGAAAGCTTTTCTTTAAGCCAGAGATCATCAGAGTCAAGGAAGGAAAGGTACTCTCCCCGGGCAGATGCGATGCCGCGGTTTCTGGCAGCACTGACCCCCCGGTGCCCCTGATAGAGGTAGGTAAGCCTAGGAAGGTAGGATGATACCAGCTCTTCTGTCCCGTCGGTAGAACCGTCATCAACCACAATGAGCTCGCAATCATCATAGCACTGTGACAGGACTGAATCAATGGCTTCTCCCACGATGGGGGCCCGGTTGTAGGTGGGAATAATAACACT
>CALJBY010000075.1 GCA_938024025.1 uncultured bacterium | reverse complement strand
TGGGATGCCTCGGTGCAAATGTTTTCCTATGATCATAACCACCCTGTCTATCATATGGTAATCTGGAATCCCGATGCGTGGTCATCTGTCCTGCAAACCGAGTTTGCTGTTAAATTTATAAGGAAGTATCAATTCGAGTATGAACGTATTGGAGGTATTGATCCCTTTCATAGCATTTCTGACAAACAGCTCGCAGACATGAAGACCACGCTTGATAAAAACGATCAGGGGCTCACCTTCGAGGTAGATTATGCCTGTTGGATGGCCGCAGACCGTATTGAACACTATCCCTATCCACGCTTTATCTACAACGGCCCTGAAGGCATGCAGAGTAAGTGCACCTATTGCGGACAGGATGAACCGGGCGGTCCATGGCCGGACTGTAATCCTGATCGCTATGATGTAGACGGTCCCGCAGAACGCCTTCTTAAAAAGGGGGTTTCCCGCATTATTGTAATAGATATGACGGTCGGCGGAGTACGTTTTTACAAAACCTTTGATGTTGTCCAGATGACCAGGCAGGTCTTGAGCGATTGGAATGCACAGCATAGCACTTCCATTACTCTTACCTGGATTAACGACTGCAACAATTTCATGGAACGCACCTATCCCCGGGAACCTGAAGGGTGGACCCCGGTACTGGGTGAACCTGCCCCCTCCCCCAAGATCCTGCTCAGTGAACACCCCAACCCTGTTGTGGTGGACCCTGATCTTGCACTCCTCCACGTAGAAGGTATCGAGGCACGCATGTCCAAACGTGTCCCTGACGGTGAAACGGGGATTATTCTTTTCAACCACGGCCTTTTTGTACCAGAGAGAAAATTCTTCGATCCAAAAATTGACGATACCGTGATCCTCAACAAAAACATCAAATCCCTACTTCTCGAACGTCATCCTGAGATGGATCCCGATAACATCATCGGTGCCTATGGTGGCATTAAAGAGTTAAACCCTGAGAATGGTTTGATAGAACGAACACGCAGCATGCGGGGCGAAGACCTTGGTCAGGCCTACCTGTATAGGGGAGAGAAGGATTTACCGGGAGATGAGTGGGGCTATCGTTACTGGGATGGACTGGAACACTTAAAAAACCGTGGGGTACAGCACATCGTTGTCGGGTTTCCCCAGGTGGTTGCAGATTCAGTGCTGACTATGGTGGAACTCTACAATCAGATTGGTAAAGAGATCGGCGTCAAGAGCTGGATGGACTACAGCGAAGGAAATTATGCGCACTATCCCGATTGCGGACACCCCTTTGCAGATTACTGGGGAAACTGGGTAACGACTGAACAGGTAACCAGTTCAGGTAAAACCAGTTTCTGCCTTACCATGGGTGGTTGTGAAGGTACCGATGATTATCCGCCACCCCGATTAACACCCCTTGAAGAAAAACGGGAAGATATGGATCCTTCCCTTGCGTTCGATCTGAGTGATTACGGAAACCTGGGGTATGATGCCAAACTCGGTCCACCCGATCCCGCAAAACCCGTACAGAACCAGTATGGTGGCACCTGGGATCTTTACATTCCTCCCAACGATGATCCCCGATTGGGACAGTTACTTGCAAAACATGTATTACGCACTGTACTGGAACGCAAAGACTAAGAGATCGTTAATCTAAAGCATCACATTAATAATTGCTTCTAACTAATTGTTTTATTATTCTACAGTAATACTGTATGAATTTTTTTCCCGAGTGTGCCTCAGACTTGACTAAAGCTAAAATGGAAGGTGTAGAACGCACAGTATGCAGTTCTCCATCCTGCACCTATGTGTTTTGGAATAACCCAACTACCGTTGTAGCCGCAATAGTAGAATACCGGGGTAAGATTGTTTTAGCCCGGAAAAAAGGATGGCCAGGGTTTATGTTTGGTATAATTGCCGGCTTTCTTGAGAAAGGTTAAACACCGGAAAGCGCCATTTTGAGTGAAATTACCGAGGAGACCGGACTTAACGGGGAAACACCTGCGTTTATTGGCAATTATTCTTTCTTCGAAAGAAACCAGCTCATAATCGCCTTTCATGTAAAAGCACAGGGTGATCTACAGGTTGGTGATGAACTGGATGAAATTAAATGCGTCTTACCCGAAGAGATAACTCCCTGGCCCCACGGTGCCAGCCCTGCAGTTAAAGATTGGCTTGCCAAAAGAAAGAGGAGTTAGAGAGGGGCGGAGATCTGTTTCCATACACTTGTTCTCGTAATAGTTATACTGTATTGTTCTGATGTAACCAACCAGGGAAATTGCTTTGCATCTGATACACAAAACTCCCTGTCCGGTGCACACAGGGAAGCTTTAACGGAAAATGGAAACCATGCAGGGGTCAGCCCTCGAAAATAGAAAAAGCAACAGCAATCCAGGAGCATCTATATGACAAACAACTTAACAAAAAAACAAATCAAATATATACGTGACCAGTACGGGAAAAAAACTATCCCTGAGATTGCCAAGGATCTGGGCATTTCTAAAGGGCTGGTAAAAAAAGTTGCCACGGAAAAAAGAGAGGTCACTTTTACACGCCCTAAAAAAATTGCTTTTTACTCAGTTGCCATTATAGTGCCCTTCCTGATTTTAATTCTTATTGAAATCACTCTCCGTATCGCAGGATACGGCAATATTTATCCCCTGGTAAAGCAGACTACTTTTTTCAAGCAGAATATTAAAACAGTTAACCAGGAGATCACAAAACGATATTTCCCCCCTGATTATAGGAACCTGCCTACACCGGAGAGCAGTCCTTTTGAAATCAATAAATCAAAAAACACTTACCGGATAATGTGCCTTGGGGGTTCAACAACTGCCGGGTTCCCTTATGTACACAACGCCACCTTCCCTTTCCAGCTAAAGGTCCGACTACAGAAAATTTTGACTGGCAAAAACATTGAGGTAATTAATTTTGGCATCTCTGCAGTCAACAGTTATACCGTCCTGGATATACTCCCCGAAGCCATTGAACAGCAACCTGATCTTATTCTCATTTACATGGGCCATAATGAATTTTACGGGGCTTACGGAGTAGGTTCAACCCAGTATGCGGGGATGAACCGGTCTTTGATTCTCCTCTATTTAAAGCTGAACAAATTGAGAATTGTTCAGCTTTTAAAAAATTCTCTTCAATCAATACGGGGTAGTGGTGCAGGAGTCTCTGATGGCAGATCGACAACACTAATGGAAGACATTGTCAGAGACCCTTCTCCAAAATTTAATCCACAATACGTTGAAATTGCCTCTAATAATTTTAAGGGAAATCTTGAAGAGATACTTAATGTAGCAATAAATGCACAGGTGCCTGTTATGGTTTGTACCCTTGTGTCTAATCTAAAGGATCACGAACCGTTTCTTTCTACTTATTCTGAAGCAACTGATGTGAAGCAGCAAGAAAGATGGGAAGACCTGTTTCACATTGCCCGAAACTATCAGGCAAGTAATCAGCATGATCAGGCACTAACTGTTTTTAATCAACTTGAATCAATAGATCCCTACCCTGCCCGGCTTTTCTTTTTTCGCGGACATTCACACCTAAAGCTTGGCAATCAACAACAGGCCTATAGTGACTTTCTAAAAGCGCGCGATCTTGACCAGTTGAAGTTCAGGGCCCCGGGGATTTTTAATGAAATCATAAAAGATGTTACCATCAAAAATGATGTGCCCATTGTCGACATGGAAACCGTCTTTCGTGCAGCAAGCCCGGATACCATTCCCGGTAACAATCTGTTTGTTGAGCATCTCCACCCCAATTTCAGTGGTCAAAAGCTTATTGCAGAAACATTACTGAAAGCTGTATTATTCCACCTGGAATCCCGCTCGACAGGTAATGGCAAGCTTCCCCAACCCTTACTATCTAATCAGGACATTGCATATATTACATCCCGATTTGAAGATGAGAGTGGTAACATTACACTACTGGATTTAGAAATTGGAAAATTCAGGAACTTTCACCTTACCAATCGTTGGCCTTTTCCAGAGAAAAATGTCAGCATTAATAGTTATCGACCTCTTGGCAACAGAGGAACAAAAAACATTGCCATTCAATATTGTAGCAGACGTTTGTCATGGGAATTAGCCCATTACAGGATGGCAGAGTATTACCAAAAGCGCGGGGAGAAAGCTAAGGCGCTGGCAGAATATATGGCAGTGTACGAAATATTTCCTAAAATCGCAGCCCTGCCCATAAAGATCCTAGACCTGTATAGTGCAGAAAATAAGGTAACCGAGGCATTGGATTTTTGTACTAAGGCTATTGAAGTTTCCCCGGAGAATCCACTGCTGCTAGTCAGGAAAGCCCTAATTCTTATACAGCTGAATCAATACAAAGAATCAATTTCCCAGTTAAACAAAGCTCTTCAGGTTGACGAACAGTACAAAGCCATGA
>CALJBY010000074.1 GCA_938024025.1 uncultured bacterium | reverse complement strand
CAAGTCCGATATTACTCATTACGGTGGCAACGACCGTATTTTTCTTGAGCTGGTTTTCCCGTAACAGGTCTACGGCACACATGGCCATGATGTGGTCCCCATCTACTTCAGTTCCTCTTTCATCAACAAAGATGACCCGGTCAGCATCACCGTCCAGGGCAATACCAATATCGGCACCCTTCTCCTTAACCTTCTGGCTGAGCTTTTCCGGATAGAGCGCTCCACAGTCTAAATTTATGTTAATGCCGTCCGGTTCAATACCGAGGGGGTACACCTCCGCCCCGAGTTCTGTAAATACATGGGGTGCAATTTTATAGGCTGCACCGTGGGCACAATCGAGTACGATTTTATATCCATCCAGAGTAAGATCACGGCGAAAGGTCTTTTTAAGAAAAACGATATATCTTCCTGCGGCATCATCGATTCTGAATGCCTTCCCGACCTCGCTAGCAGTAGGGCGCAGTGAATCTATCTCCTTGGAAAATATCAACCGCTCTATTTCCCCCTCCTTTTCATCGGGCAGTTTAAACCCGTCCCGGCAGAAAATCTTCATCCCATTATCCTGAAAGGGATTGTGGGAGGCAGAAATGACAATACCTGCATCTGCCCGCATATCGGTCGTTAAAAAGGCAATCCCGGGAGTAGGCATCGGTCCCACCAGGAGGACATCCACACCCATAGAACAAATACCCGATGCCAGTGCGGTTTCCAACATGTAGCCGGAAACGCGGGTATCCTTTCCAATGAGGATCCGGTGTCTTCCCTTTTTATTTTTAAAAATGTGAGCAACTGCCCTCCCCAGCTGCATTGCAATTTCTGTGGTCATGGGATGTACATTGGCAACACCCCTGATGCCATCCGTACCAAATAATTTTCTCATAATCTTTCCTTTTTACTCCACAACACGGCAGCTATTCTACGGTTACACTCTTTGCCAGATTTCTGGGCTGATCAACATCCGTCCCCCTGAGTTCAGCAATATGGTAAGCAAGGAGTTGCAGGGGGATAGAAAAAAGAACGGGCATGAGATAACTGTTATTCTCGGGTATTTTGATAACAGTATCAGCTTTTGAATCAATACTCTTACTCATTTTAGGAGTAACTGCTATAATAATCCCCCCGCGAGCCCTCACTTCTTCCACGTTACTCATGATCTTATCAAAGGTAACACCCTTGGACAGCAACACTACGACGGGCATCTTCTCGTCGATGAGGGCAATAGGCCCGTGCTTCATCTCACCTGCAGGATAACCCTCAGCATGGATATATGAAATTTCTTTAAGCTTGAGGGCACCTTCCAGGGCAATCGGATAGTTGATCCCTCTCCCGAGATAGAGAAAATCACGGTAGTTCATATACTGGTGAGCTATCGTTTGTATAGTGGTATCTGCTTCCAGTATCTTTTCGATCTGGTGAGGCAGCCTTACCAGGTCCTTGATCAGCGTCTTCACCTTTTCAGCTGACAAACTGCCTTTCTGTTTGCCCAGGAAGAGTGCCAGAAGATAGAGCGCTGCCAGCTGGGTCGTAAAAGCCTTGGTTGAAGCAACGCCAATCTCGGGCCCCGCATGGGTATAAATGACCCCATGAGAACCCCGTGCCATACTGCTTCCTACCACATTACAGATAGAGATGATGCGCGCCTTTTTTTTCAAGCCCTCCCGCATGGCAGCAAGTGTATCTGCCGTCTCGCCTGATTGGCTTATGAGCAGAAGGAGGGTCTTCTCATCGATGAGGGGATTGCGGTATCTGAATTCAGAACCCAGATCAACCTCAACGGGAATCCGACAGAGATCCTCAATCATAAACTTTCCCACGATAGCAGCATGCCAGGAAGTACCGCAGGCAACGATAAATATTTTCTCGATCTTCTTAACATCCTGGGAGGTAAGGTTACAGTCTTCCAGAAATACCGTTCCCTTTCCTCCAGCAATCCTTCCTCCAAAGGTGTCGATAAGTGACCTCGGCTGTTCAAAGATCTCTTTTTTCATGAAGTGTTTAAACCCGCCCTTCTCAGCCATGGAGGGACTCCAGTCAATAGTGGTAACCTTTTGAGGAACCTTTTTCCCGGTGAGGCTGGTTAGCTTAACACCCTTTTTACTCAAAACAGCCATTTCTCCATCGTCGAGAAATATAACTTTCCTGGTGTAGGAGAGGAAAGCCGGGATATCCGATGCTGCAAACCATTCGTCTTCACCCAGGCCTATGACCAGCGGGCTTTCATTCCTTGCTGCAATCAGCTTTGTAGGCTCATCTTCACAAATAACCCCAACGGCATAGGAGCCTTTAATTCTCTTAAGGGCATTGCGTACTGCCTGCTCAAAAGAATCCCCCTTGAACAGGTAACTCTGGATGAGATGTGCAATAATTTCGGTGTCGGTCTCTGATTTAAAGGTGTGCCCCGCTTTCGTAAGCGTCCTTTTGAGGGTGAGGTAATTTTCAATAATGCCGTTGTGGACAACAACGATACTCCCCGCTTTATGGGGGTGGGCATTAGTTTCAGAGGGCTTGCCGTGGGTGGCCCATCGGGTATGGCCTATCCCGACCTTTCCTTTCAGAGGATCCCTGAGGAGAGCACGCTCTAAGTGTTCAAGTTTCCCTTCATTCCGCTTGATCTTTACCCTGCCATTATCGATAACGGCCAGACCGGCAGAATCGTACCCTCGATACTCCAGTCGTTTGAGACCATCCAAAAGCAATCCCGGAGCTTCTTTTTCACCAATATAGCCAACAATACCACACATACTATTTCTCTTGTAGTTTATGAACCATCGTAAGGACCGGTTATCTTTTACTGTTTAGTGCTACAAACCTGCTCCCATGGGGTAACGGAGTGATGGGGCAAGGAGTACCATGTTGCACGTTACGGAATAAAAAAAGATGATCGTCGAAGATTGAATGAAAGAGAAAAAATAATAACGAAAGACGAACAATCGAGTAACGAATAAAAAAGCAAGAGTGATGGAGTATTGTGATTGCGGAATTCGGATTGCGGATTTGGGATTGCAGGAAAAAATGAACGTCGAACATTCAACGCTCAACATCGAATGTTGAATGTAAAAACAAAGCAGGTTTTTTATTGGAAGTTCGACGTTCGATGTTGAAAGCTCTGTTTCATCTTTTCAATCAACAATCCGCATTCCAAAATCAGAAATGTGTGGATTCTGACTTCTGTCTTCTGAATTCTCTAATTTTCTAGTTTTTCCGTGCTTCTTCGTGCTCTTCGTGGTTCAGATGCTTTGTCTTTAAGTTTTTAATTTAGGCATTCTAGGCAATTGAGTGCATTTCAGGCATTGCTTCTTGCATGCCGGTAACCGGGGAAGGCGGGTTCTACGGTGCCTATGCGGTGTTGCATTTCTCTCGTGCACCGAAAATGAAAATACAATTCTTGCCTGATTTTTTCCCTTGATACAAAGCTCTGTCGGCATTTTCTATCAGGTCATCTTTATTATCTGCATCTATAGGAAAAGACGCCAGGCCGAGCGTTGCTCTGATGTGCCCGACTTCGGTTCCCTTTTCATCAATCATATCAGTCTTTTCAATGGACGATCTAATCCTTTCACAAACAATGATTGCTTCCTCCTTATTCGTTTCAGGAAGTACTACCGCAAATTCTTCTCCACCATACCGGCAGAGAACATCACATCCCCTGGTGGCATTCTTTAAAATAGATGCCAGTCTTTTTAATACCAGGTCGCCGACCAGATGACCGTATTGATCGTTATATCTTTTGAAATCGTCAATATCCAGCATGATCAGAGAAAGATGACGTTTATAGCGTTTTTCTCTCTCCAGTTCTATCTTGAGATACTGGTGAAGGTAGCGATAGTTGTAGAGTTCAGTCAATCCATCAATACTGGAAAGCACCTTGTAAAATTCTCTCTCCTGAGCCAGGCGCTGGAATTCTCTTCTCTCTAAATTTTTCTTTACAACCATTTTTATCTGATCGCTGTTAAACGGCTTGGTAATGTAGTCTACAGCACCCGCTTTCATGGACTCCACCGCCGAATTAACAGAAGCGTATCCGGTCATCACAACCACGTCAATCCCTGGATCTATAGCTTTGACCTCTTTAATGACCTCCAGACCATGCATCCCGGTTAGTCTCAGATCGGTTACTATGATATCATAGGTGGCCATTCTGATCATTCGTAAGGCTTCCTCACCACAGGACGCAGCTTTCACATCGTACCCTGACTCCTCCAGCAAATCCTTGAGGAGTGATCTTACCGACTCATCATCGTCAATTACGAGTAATCGGGAAGGAGCTTCGCTTACGTCCTTTTCCAGCACATGTTGAGCCGCCAGTTGTGGAGAAAAACTATTTTCTTCTTTTGTTGAGTCTTTTTTGGTCACGTGTAAACTTTCCCCCAAGTACGTGAAAAATTACTAATTAATTAAGCATTTTATACCATAATCGGTTTCGGAATGAAACTGTTAATTACTTCTTCTCGCTTTTTTCCATCGACGATGGAACCACCACCATTGCGAAGGGTATTCCCTTATGTAACATTCAATAAGCTTGGTGAGCTTGGCAGTATTGAGCAGGATATCCTCCTCCTTGTTGTCAGTCCTGTCGAGGGAAAGAGGCGCCTTAATAATGAGTTTATGGTGATCTAAGCCATCCCGTATCATAAACATAGGAATAAGGGAGGCACCTGTTCTCATACTGAAAACCACCGGTCCTCTGAAGGTGGGCACCATCCAACCAAAAAAATCAACCCAGAGATCCTTAGAGGAAGCATTCTGATCAATCTGCAGAAAAAGGATACCATTTCGGCTCAGGGCAGACAGTGATTGTGCCACGCACATCTTGCGCGGGTTAACCGGTATTGATGCCATGCCGACGTTCTCCCTTAAATCTGACAAGGTCTTCCCTAACATACTATCCTTGGGCTCCCGAAGAATAAGAGAAAAGTGGTACCCTTCTAAAATGAGCCGGGGGCCAATCAGCGGGAAGTTCCCCATGTGGGCACTGACCGCCACCACACCCTTTCCTTTGCTCAATGCATTTTCGAGGTGTTCCAGGCCATCTATACTAACGAGCTCTTTTGCAAGGGTCGGATCCGTAGAGTAAACCTTAGCAACCTCGAGCATATTTTTTACGGTGTCTCGAAATACGGTTTTCCCAATATCATCATATTCTTTTTCTGTTTTCGAGGTACCAAAGGCAATCTGTAAATTATTCTTTACTATAGTCCTATACTTCTTTATGAGATAGAACCCGATTATTCCAATACTACCTGCAAGCGCGTTCAGGTACTTGTCCGGCAACACCTGTGCTAATCTGAGGCCAAACACAATTGCCTTTCGCCCACAAAAGTATTTGATTCTCTTTCTTAAATACGGTTTTCCCTGTGTCGTCCCCACATACTTCTCTTTTCCCGCAGATGGGACGAACCAGTCAACCTACCATCTGTTCGGATTGTAAGTTATTTATCATTAGCACTTTTCTTGATTATTCCTTCATCTTCCCTATTTTCTTTTAATTGTCAATCCATTTTGTACAATCGTGCTATTGTTTTTACTGCAGGGTTTCCCCCCCCTTCAAGCAAGCAAAGCAAAAAGGGCTTGACAGTACACGTTTCTATGGTATGATGTATATATATTTCTCCATGAGGATAGGGACTGCCGGCAGGCATGGTGGAGTGTTGGCATACTGCGTTGCGGGTTACGGAATGAAAAACACATTGGAGTAATGGAGCAATGGAGTATTGATTTTCCTAATGCCATACCAG
>CALJBY010000073.1 GCA_938024025.1 uncultured bacterium | reverse complement strand
AAACTGATCACTTCAGAAATATTCTACAGCAGCCACGTGAAAATGGTCTTAGACGGCTCCGGGCTGCCGTTTGTGAACGAATCGTTGAGTGGCATTGTGATGACGGATGTACTGCATCACCTCCCCCAACCTCGACAGTTTTTCACAGAGGCGAGCCGGTGTGTGCAGCCTGGAGGCTCGGTGATTATGATAGAGCCCTGGGTGACGCCCTGGTCGCGGCTAGTCTACTCTAAACTGCACCATGAGCCGTTTCAACCTGAAGCTGTGGAATGGACATTTCCACAGAGAGGGCCCTTGTCCGGAGCGAACTCTGCCCTCCCGTGGATCATCTTCGACAGGGACCGAACTCGGTTCGAAAGGGAATTCCCGCAATGGCAGATTCATACAATAAAACCTTTCATGCCCTTCCGTTATCTGCTTTCCGGCGGGGTATCTATGCGTAGCCTTACGCCAGGATGGAGTTTTGCTCTCTGGCGAAATTTAGAAAACCTACTTCGACCCTGGATGAAGAGCCTGGCAATGTTTGCAGTCATTATCTTGATCAAAAAAACTTTGATCAAGACATGATAGCAACAGACAATATTTTGATTTAAAGTTAGCTCGATTTCACCGGAGAGATAGCACAGATCAGACTTGTCACTGTGTACGGAAGTCAAATGACAGAAAAGGTAATCCGAAAGGCTCGACCAGCATTAATCATCGCCGCCTTTATTCTAATCTTCTTCGGGAAGAAGGTAATCCCTACACAGGATGGTTTTATCGGCGGTTACGATGTTGCCAAGTACTTCTTTTGGCATGCCCACTTCATAAAGGCGCAATTCCTATCCGGGAGCATTCCCCTCTGGAATCCTTACTACTACTGTGGGCATCCGTTTTTAGCCAATCCACAAGCATTCGTATTTTACCCTACCACTCTCCTGTTTGTGGTCCTTCCCTTGCCATGGGCATTCAATCTAGACACCGTTTTGCATCTTTATTTAGCTGCACTGGGCATGTATTGCTTTGTTTTCAACCTGACCGAGTCCAGAACTGCGGGGCTGGCTGCCGCCATCGTCTACAGTTTGAACAGCTATTTTGTTGACAACATCGTCGCCGGTCATCTGACCATGCTCCACACCGCAGCACTTCTACCATGGATCTTTTATTTAACTGAAAGAGCTTACAAAGAAAAACAGCCGATTCTCTTTGCCACTGCAGGGCTGGTCTTAGGCCTGCAAATTCTAGGTGGGGAACCCCAGAATACTTACTATACCTGCCTTTTTCTAACCCTATATTATTTCTTGCGTCATTTTTTTTCTCCCAGAAATTCCCGTTTTGAACCATTTCACCATTGCATCTTGTATTTTCTTATCATTCCAGCCGTGGCACTAGGGATAGGTGCAGTTCAAATTTTTCCCTCTTTGGAGTTTTTGCATTTTTCCGATCGCTCGAAAAATACTTATGAGTTCGCGACTTTTATGTCCTTTCCCCCCAGGAACTTCTTTACCTTTCTCGTTGCCAAGCCCCAAACACCTCGTATACTCACCAATTGGGAGTATAGTGGCTACTTTGGCATCTTATCTATTATTCTCGCTGGAGTTGGGTGCATAGCCGCCAAACATCGTCGGCACAAGTGGTCTTTCGGAATTATACTTTCCATCGCAATTACTGTCATGGTGGGATTTCATACTCCTCTTTATCAATTTTACTACAAATGGCTTATAGGAATTGCTACTTTTCGGATACCTGCGCGCTGTATCATAATTGTTATCTTATCGGTGGCGGTCTATGTGGGTCTTGGAGTAGAGCATTTATGTGAATCGCGTCTATCAACAAAAAAATATATTATTTTGTTGATAGGATCAGCATTTCTTTTCTTTTGTCTATTCAAGGGTTCTAGTTTTTTTCATATTGATGTGACCTCAAAAGAAGTGCTGCTGTCCATTGCTCTATTCATTATTACTTTCTTGTTCTTAATTTTCATCCGCTTTCAGAAAAACATCTTCCTCGTATCAATTATGTTAGTTATTGTTCCATTTGTTGACCTTTATTTGACCAATTCACCACAAATTCCAATATTAAGTCAGGATCAATTGTTGCAGAAGCGTCATTACGAGGATATTTTTGAGAATGACCAAGGATTCTATCGAGTCAATCTTTCCACAGGGCGGATGAGGGGCATGAGATTTAAATATTTTGGTGTCAATGGCTATTCACCAATAGCTTTAAAAAGTTACTATACCTTCGTTCATGCGATTGCTAATGTGCCAGAGCCTTTGAGAAGACATACCCTCAGTGCACCTTTATCTCGGCCGGAGTTTGCCTTCAGTTCGAAGATCCTGGGTGTAAAATACGCGATGGACGGAGAGGAATTGTTGACAGCGGCTAGAGTGATGCCTCGGGCGACCTTGGTCAGAGACGCTGTGGTCTTACCTCAGCTGGAAGACCACATAGCGTATATTAAGAAAGCAGAATTTGATCCTGAACAGAAGGTCCTTCTCGTATCTCCGCCACGTGAAGATAGCTTACCTGTCTTGCAAAAAAATCCCACGCCAAGAACTAACGATGTTGTTTCGATCACCAAATATCGTCCCAATCGCATTGAACTCAGGACAGAATCGGAGAACAATAACTATCTAGTTCTTAGTGAGATTTACTATCCTGGCTGGCGGGCTTATGTCGACGGCAAGAAGGTGCCAATTCTGCGCGCGGACTATATTCTGCGGGCAATCCCTCTTACTCCAGGGAAGCATGAAATATCTTTCCTATACCGACCCCTAAGTTTCATTATCGGTGCTGTCATCACCTTAATTACTTTGGCGTTTTTGGGTTTTATTTATCTGCCGGCGTTTCGCCGGGTAATTGACAGAGATTAGTCATGTCAGGCTCTTGAACTCACTATTTTCTGATGACGAAAAAGGTCCGGTTCAATGACCACATCCCAAAAACCAGTTATCTTCTGTGCCGGGCTAATTTTGTTTGCAACCCTAGTAGCTTACATCCCTGCTATGCGCGGTGGCTATATATGGGATGATGACTCCTACATCACTGAAAACCCCACCTTGAGAACATCTGATGGTCTGCGCAGGATCTGGTTCGAGCCCAGGGCTTTACCCCAATACTACCCACTGGTGCATACCACCTTTTGGCTTGAATATCATCTGTGGCAAGTGCATCCTCTGGGCTATCATCTGGTCAATGTGTTGCTGCACGCCCTCAATGCTATCCTTTTGTTACTGCTGCTGAGCC
>CALJBY010000072.1 GCA_938024025.1 uncultured bacterium | reverse complement strand
GTTCGGGAGGGGCAATGCGTCCGCCGCTCTCTTTAATAATCTTTCGTGCCAGTTCACTCTGATACTTAACCGCACGCTCCGTTCCTTCAAGGCCCATCCCCAGCATATACTTAGGTGAAGCTTTAGCCAGGCGTATCCCCTCTTCCCGTGTTTCCGCTGAATATGCCCCCTGCGTCCACGCGGGCATGACAAAAAGACCCCTGCCAATTTCTTTGTGAAGAATTTCAATGAGACACTGGGTGGGTGTCTCGAAGTCATCGTAGTAGGCCCAGATACTCTGGCAGGCCTGTGGGATAGGATGTAAACTCCAGGTAATCTTGGTACATATCCCCATTGAACCCAGGGCAAAGAACGGCAGGTAGGTAAAGGTCGGGCCGGGTCCCTGCATCCAGTGGTTCACCCCGAAGATATTGGCCCCCGTTGAGGTGTTGAATACCGTTCCATCGGGGAGTACCATCTCAAGCGAAACGATATTTTGAATACCAACCCCGTACTTCAATCCGGCAAACTTGTTAATCCCCTGGAAGATATTGGTCGCGTTGTTTAAAGAAGCACCCGGCGCACCGGTGAAATAGGGGCGCCAGAAAAACTGCTCCTTTTCAGAGAGACTTTTGAAATAACCGGTGAGGGTCGTGACAAAGACACCCGCTTCCACCGTAACGGTGAGATTCTCACGATCGAGGGAGATGCCCTTCATCCGTTTCATATCAACCATGATCCCGCCGGTTACCGGTATAGAGCCCGCCAGTATGGTTATCCCTCCCCCAATCAGGTGGACCGGTACACTGTACTGATTGGCAACCCGCATAATATTCTGGACATCCTGGGTAGAGCCCGGCAGCACCACAATATCAGGACGCCTCTCTGCGTATGCTTTAAGGCCATCGGTAATTAAATCCCGTGAGTAGGGAATCCTGTCCACCGGCTCATCCGTGACCCACTGTTTACCAATAACATCCTGCAGTTTCTTTTTAACTTCCTCCAGCATCAGCGTGCCTCTTTCTTCTTCTTTTTCTTCTGCTCCGCCTCACCCAAGACGGATTGTTTGAGCAGTGCTACCACATCAACCAGCTTGAGCTGAGAGCCCGTGGTATCCATATAGTCAAGAAAGTTCTGTTCACAGAAAGGACAGGCGGTAACCAAAAACTCTGCACCGGTATCCTCTGCTTCCTGAACCCTGCGCTGGGCAGTAGCCTGTGCAAACTCGAGCTTACCCGTTCTCGCACCCCCTCCACCGCCACAGCAGAATGAGTATTCTCTGATACGGTTCATCTCCACCAGTGTAACCCCGGGGATGGACTGTAAAATTTCACGGGGCGCATCGAAGATGTGCCCATGTCTTCCCAGGTGACAGGGGTCATGATAAGTCACAACCGCATTGATGGGATGGGTCGGTTTGAGTTTTTTTTGTTTCACCAGTTCGGAAAGCAGTACGACGCTGTGCTTCACCGTAAAGTTACACTCACCCAGTTGCGCATAGACATTCCCTATGGTGTTGTAGCAGCCTGAACAGGGAGTAACGATCGTATTAATCCCGAGGTTGTTAAAGGTAGTGATGTTGTCCTCTCCATACTTTTCCAGCACCTTGACATAGCCCAGGTTAAAGGCCGTAGAACCACAGCACTTCTCGGTGTTCCCCAGAATACCAAAATCAACCCCTGCTGCGTGCATGAGATAGGCCGTGTCCCTTATATGCTCGGTTATCCTCGGATCATAGGCATAGGTGCAGCCGGGATAGAAGAGCACCTCAGCTTTTTCCTTTCCCTTGGAAAGGTCCTTTATTGTAAATCCCAGGTCCCGTGTCCAGTTGATTCGACGCGCCCGGGGCTGTCCCCAGGGATTGTCGTATGCCTCAAGGTTCTGCACAATAACCCGCTGTGATGGAAGGGGACCGACACCGGCCTCAACTGCCATTGAACGCATCCAGCGGATAATGTCTGTTGGTTTCAATACATTAATACGTTCACAGGTATACTGACAAAACCCGCAGGTGGTGCAGGAGTATAGAGAGTCGACCACACGATCAGACCACTCGAGTTCACCCCGCTGCATAGCCAGCGCCGCATAGTTTCGCCCTGATGGATAGTAGGACTCAAAGTAGAAGTTGGTACCTGAAGGGCACTGCCACCCCGTCTCCTGTCCTTCTATCTGTTCTGCGTGTACGGTCCTGCAGGTCCCGCAACGGGCACAAAAGGAAGCTTTCTTCCACATGTCTTCATCAAACTCAAACTTAAATTTCATTTTTCTTTTTTTCTTCGTGGTTGCAGCTTCGGATTTACCGTAAGGCCAATTTTCCCGGGTTCATAATGTTATTGGGATCAAGTATTTTCTTTGCCATTTTTATCTTTCGATGATAGGCACCCATCCTGAAATAGACCCCTTCGGCCCAGAGGGGATAGGGACGCGGGAAAAAACCTCCCGCATGGATGAGTGATCTGCTGATATTCAGGAATTGACTCCGCCTGGCACTGTTGTCTTCCTTGTCATTGGGGTCATGGTAGAGACTGGGCTCAAAGTAGTAGCTCCCTCCAAAATTGAGAGGCATAATCATAAAACCAAGTTCCACACGGCCATGACCATTACCACCGGCAGCACGCAATGTGAGATCATAAAATGGATTGATCTGTGTTTTTGATGCCATACAGGCAACGTAGTTGCATGCTCCCTTATAGCGCAGCTGGTTGAGCATGCCCTGGGGATAATCAATTTCATGCATGACACGGGCTGCAGCATCCTTGAGCCCCGGCAAATCATCCCCTGCCTTCAGTGTATGGCTCTCGAGGACATCCTTAATATCAAGCTCTTTATACGCCACCTCAGCTTCATCATTCCCCGAAATCCCGATTACCATGGTCCAGAGGGGAATGGTCTTCTTTAGTTCTTCAACCTCTTCCTTATTCCTGGCAAGCAGGTTGGAGAGGTAGAGGCCGTTGGCTATAAAACACTCATCATTAGCTTCCTGATGGAGTAGACGCTGGGACAATTCACCCAGCTTGTCAAGCCCGTTTAAGGCTACGAAGAGGTATTTTCTGACGGGAAAAAGATTGGTCAGAGTAACCACAGACTTAACGCCAATACCCAGAGTACCCTGGCTGCAAAAAAAGAGCCTGTTGATCACTGCAAACTGGGTAGTCCAGTTATAGGGCCTCTCGGATGCCTCAAGCGCCATCTGTCCCGTTCCCATGACCTCACCGGTTGGAAGAACCATCCTCAGGTTGAGGGTCTCCCACGTCTTGTATCGTGGCCACAGGTAGAGTGGCGTACACTCAAGGTAGGTCGCGAGCACTGATCCGTGAGCAGGCACTCCAAGAGGAGTCATCACCCTGAGACCAACCTTATTTGCTTCCTTCTGCAACTGTTCAAAAGTAACCCCCGGCTCAATAATGGCATTACGCGCAACCGTATCAAGCAGG
>CALJBY010000071.1 GCA_938024025.1 uncultured bacterium | reverse complement strand
ATAAATACTCGTAAGCCCAGGGGATAAACGGTGAAGAAACCTTTAACCTATAAAGATGCCGGCGTAAATATCGAAACGGCGAACAAACTGGTGGACCGAATCAAGTCACTCGCTAAAACCTCTTTCAGGCCTGAAGTCTTAACCGACATCGGTGGTTTTTCAGGGCTCTTTTCTCTCAACACTGAAAAGTACAAAAAACCGGTACTCACTGCTTCTACTGACGGCGTAGGGACCAAGCTCAAAATCGCCTTTATGATGGATACCCACCATACCATTGGCATTGACCTGGTAGCAATGTGTGTCAACGATATACTTGCCCAGGGTGCAGAACCGCTTTTTTTGCTTGATTATATAGCAACAAGTACCGTTCAGCCTGAAACACTGGAGGCCGTTATTTCCGGCATTACCCATGGCTGCCGGGAGGCCGGCTGTGCTCTTCTCGGCGGGGAAGTTGCAGAAATGCCCTCTTTTTATAAAGAGGATGAGTATGACCTTGCCGGATTTGTGGTAGGCGTTGTTGATCAGTATAAGATCATTGATGGATCACAGATCGAAAGCGGCGACAAACTCATCGGCATTGCCTCAAGTGGCGTGCACAGTAACGGATACTCGCTGGTGCGGAAGGTTGTTTTTGAAAAGCTCAATCTCAGTCTCCATGAAAAGATTGAAGCCCTGGGAAGGACTTTAGGAGAAGAACTCCTGGAACCCACCACCATTTATGTAAAGCCGGTGCGCGCCATTATCGCCGAATTTCATGTCCATGGGATATCCCACATAACCGGCGGCGGCTTGGTGGATAACATCCCCCGGATTTTACCTCCCAACAGTCAAGCAGTTATACACAAAGGAAGCTGGGAAATTCCTCCCATCTTTCCCTTTATCCAGGAGAAGGGCACAATCAGTGAAAGTGAAATGCTAAGAACATTTAACAGTGGCATTGGCATGGTGCTTGTTGTTCCAGATGAAGAAGTACAGCATGTTATCGAACGGTTACAAACCATGCACTTCACATCCTACCTGATCGGTGAAATAAGAACACGAAAAGAAGGGGACAAAGAGATACTTTTCACCTGAACAGATATACCCTGGTTCTTCCTTGCTGAGGTCATCTACTTGAGCGCGGGGCCCACAGCAAGGAAGAAAAACTGAGGTGACTCACACGTCCCGTTTAGCCCATCTTCCGACAATCGTCTCCCCCGCTTTAACCCGGTCACCTTTTTTTACCCCGATCTCCCATTCTTCCGGTAAATAGACCTCGACCCTGCTTCCAAACTTTATCATCCCTATCCGCTCACCCTGCTGAACATGCTCATCCAGGCTTTTCCAGACGATAATACGCCGGGCCAGGTAGCCTGCAATCAGTTTTATCATGATTTTTACCTCGCGGTGCTCCCCCCCTCCGTTTTCAGCACGTTTACTGAACCCGACAGACATTTGTTCATTACCTGATGATGCCTCTTCCCGGTAGGCAGCTAAAAAGTCTCCCTTGCTATAGTGGAGATAGTCTATCTGCCCTTCAATCGGCGCCCGGTTAACGTGGACATTAAAAACTGACATAAAGATGCTTATGCGATTGACGTCTCTTTTGAAATAACCTTCTTCAGTTACCCTTCGTATGTCAATGACCCTGCCATCCGCCGGTGAAATAACGTTGCTCACACCAACCGGTGTCTCCCGGTCCGGATCACGAAAGAAATTTACACAAAAAATAAAGGCGACCCAGCCTATGAGGCCACTGATTCTTAAGACGGTAAACGGATAGATCACAGAGATCAGTGAGGTGAGTGTCGCAGCAAGTGCAACAGCAATAATATAGGGGCTCCCCTCTTTTCTAATAGGCACCATAAAACGACTCCATAAGGTGATTACCGGGTGGCATGCAAAAAACACTCGTCTTCGCGCTGTTAGACGATACGCTGCACCAGGGATCTTTTGCTTTTTTTACTGAGCGCTTCTATCAGGACACTATCGTTAACACGTCTTTAATCGAGGAAACGCCCACTACTTTCATGGAACTAGCCCCGTGCATTCTTTCTTTGTTAACCTCTGGCACAAGAGCGGTTTTAAACCCCAATTTTGATGCTTCCTTTAAGCGTATTTCCAGCTGGGAGATACCCCTCACTTCGCCGGTCAACCCTACTTCACCGATAAAAACTGTTTTAGTATCAATCGATTTGTTTAAAGCACTTGAGGCAACTGCAGCCACAATACCCAGGTCAATTGCCGGCTCTTCAACCTTTACCCCTCCTGCAACATTAAGAAAAATATCCCTGTTATAGAGGGGGACATTAAGCTGTCTTTCCAGCACTGCAGCAAGCAATGAGACCCGTTGATGATCAACACCAATAGAGGTTCTTCGAGGAACGGCCAGGTTAGTATGACTGACCAGGGCCTGTATCTCCACCAGTATCGGCCGTGAACCTTCCATACTGGGAACGACCACCGAACCAGAAACATTCATCGACCGCTGGGACAAGAAGAGCTCAGAGGGGTTAAAAACTTCTGAGAGTCCTTCCTCATTCATTTCAAAGACTCCAATCTCGTTAGCGGAGCCAAAGCGATTCTTTACTGTTCTCAAGATGCGGTAGGGATGTCCACGATCACCTTCAAAATAAAGGACCGTATCAACCATGTGTTCAAGCACCCGGGGGCCGGCAATCGCACCCTCTTTGGTTACATGACCAATAATGCAGGTTGAAATCTCCTTGCTTTTTGAGAGCATTGCTAATCGGGCAGACGACTCCCTGACCTGTCCAATGCTGCCGGGTGCTGACTGAAGTTCACTCGTATAGATCGTCTGAATGGAATCGATAACAAGCATTTTAGGTTTGAGAGTCATCGTTTCTCTCAGTATCTTTTCCAGTGAATTCTCGGCCATGACAAACAAGTGGGGTGAAAGGGTGGACAACCGTTGGGCACGCATTTTTATCTGTCGCACCGATTCCTCTCCAGAGATATAGAGAACCCTGCAATCCTCGGAAGCGAGTCCGTTTAACGCCTGTAACAGAAGCGTGGATTTACCAATCCCGGGATCTCCACCAATAAGTATGACCGAACCTGCTACAATGCCACCTCCCAGCACACGGTCAAATTCCCCGATTCCGGTGGAAATACGATCATTTTCACTCATCTTTACCTGATCTATGGGCTGCGGTGACTCCCCCTCACCTCCGATACCGCTGCCTAAGAGTCCATTCTTATCACGTCCAGCCTCCACCTTTTTTTCTTCTACCAGGGTGTTCCATTGGGTGCACTGGGGACATCTTCCCATCCACTTGGATGACTGATGCCCACAGGCCTGGCAGACAAAGTGGGTATGCCTTTTCTCCTTCATGCCATTTCACCAAAAGAACTGGAGTAGAAACACATAAATTTTTGCCCAGTGCACTATATTTTAATTGACTTTTTGAAGCCTAATTTCTAGAATAAGCGTTTACAAATTTTCAAACAGACCTTAGATCCACTGTCCTGGTTAGCAAAATATCCAAAACATAGCAAATATACCAGGCATATTCAATACAAAAGCTCCGGAAAATGAACAGTTCTATCTACGATATCATAATAGTGGGGGGAGGTCCTGCCGGACTGACTGCGGGGTTGTATGCCTCACGGGCGAGGCTTAAAACACTGCTGATTGAAAAAATCGCCCTGGGAGGACAGGTTACCAAAAGCGAGCAGATCGAAAACTATCCTGGCTTTGAAGAGGGTATCTCCGGCTTTCAGTTAATACAGAATTTAGAGAAACAGGCAAAAGGATTCGGCCTTACCGTAGAAACCGGTGACGTGCAAGCCATTGTCTCCCTTCATAAAAACAAAAAAACCCTCAAGGTACAAGACCGTGAATTTCACTGCAAGGCGCTCATTATTGCTACGGGGAGCGAATCGAACGCCCTGGGCGTAGAAGGAGAAGATACACTCCTGGGAAGAGGTGTCTCCTACTGTGCTACCTGTGATGGAGCTTTTTTCAGGGACAGGGAGGTGGCCGTAGTAGGCGGTGGCGATGCAGCAGTGGAGGAAGCGCTCTTTCTTACCAGACTGGTTAAAAAGGTTCATATCATCCATCGCCGTGATGAGCTCAGGGCCATTAAGATCTTACAGGAAAGGGCCCTTGCCCATGAAAAAATTGCATTCATCTGGAATACGGTTGTAGAAAAAATCGAGGGGGAAAACAGCGTAGAGGCACTCAAGCTCAAAAACATTAAAGAAGACCGGGCCTTTTCGCTCAGCGTGGAAGGTGTTTTTATCTATGTGGGTCTGCGTCCCAACACCACCTGGCTCAAAAATAGACTCCCCCTGACCGAGCAGGGCTTTATTGAGACTGACCATGGGATGGAAACATCACTACCGGGGGTTTTTGCTGCAGGAGATGTTCGCCATAAACTATTGCGGCAGATTGCAACTGCTGTTGGAGACGGTTCAACGGCGGCCTTTGCAGCGGAAAAATATCTGGACTCACTATAATTTCTCAACAGGGGACTTTCTTATGGAAACAAAAGATCTCAGGAACATCGCTCTTATTTCACATGGCGGTGCAGGTAAAACTTCTCTGGCCGATGCCTTTCTCTTTAATGCAAAAGTAAACACCCGGCTGGGAATGGTTGATGAAGGAACCTCTCTTTTCGATTTCGAACCGGAAGAGCTTAAACGTAAAAAGACCCTCAGTTCTTCACTGCACCACTTTAAATGGCAAAAGTGTAACTTCAACCTTATAGATACACCGGGGGATGCAAACTTCTCAGCTGATGTACAAAGCTGCCTGCAGGTGGTTGATGCCGCACTTGTTGTAATAGATGCTCTATCCAGTGTGCAGGTCATGACTGAAAAGGTCTGGGGCTATGCTGAAAAATTTGGTCTTCCCCGATTAATTTTCATAAATAAAATTGATATGGAACGCTCCAGTTTTCAGCAGGTCCTCAAGGGTATTCAGGAAATTCTCGGCATAAAGCCTTTGGTTACACAACTCCCCCTGGGTGAAGAATCGTCCTTCCGCGGTATTATCGACCTTATTACTATGAAGGCAGTGGTCTTCGATGATGATGCCAGTGGCGGATTTACCGAAGAAGCCATTCCCGAAGAGATGAAGGCCCAGGCAGAAGAAATGAGAGGCACCATGATAGAGGATATAGCAGAATCGAGTGATGCCCTGCTGGAGAAATACCTTGAAGGGACTGAACTCTCTTCAGAAGAAATCTTTAACGCTTTAAAGCAGGGTATCCTCTCCTGCAACCTCTTTCCTGTTCTTTGCGGCTCCGCCATAAAAAACATTGCTCTCCAGCCCGTCTTAAATCTCATAGCAAACTGTTTCCCCTCTCCAGGTGATCGATCATTCAAAGGGGTTACTCCTGCAACACAGAAGGAGGAAGAACGGCGTGCCGGCACAGACGACCCACTTGCCCTGTTCGTTTTTAAAACAGTGGCTGACCCCTATGCGGGCAAGCTTACTATTTTTCGAGTTCTTTCTGGTGTTCTCAATTCCGACTCCACCGTTTTTAATGCAACAAAAGGTGTAAAAGAACGGATTGGTCAAGTTCTCAAAATAGAGGGCAAAAACCAGAAGGC
>CALJBY010000070.1 GCA_938024025.1 uncultured bacterium | reverse complement strand
CAGCTGGGCATCCATGTGATCGTAGTATGCAATCGTATAGCTTGGAAAAGCAGCAACAATGATGCCATTCCGATCGATCACAAAAGTGCTGGGTAGAGCAATGATCTCATACTGGGCGTACACCGTTCGCTGATCATCAAGCAGAATGGGGAAAGGAATTTCCAACCCCTCCTTAACCTTTAAATAATCCTGCGTGTTTTTTCCCTCAGAAACAATGAGCAGGACCTCTACCGTATCCCGATAAGACTGTTTGACAGATAGTATATTCTTCATATCCTGAAGAGCCTTAACGGTATTCTGCTGATACAGTTCACCGAAGATGAGAACAACAATCTTTCCCCTCACATCCTTCAGCACATATTCATTTCCAGCAAGATCCTTCAAAGTGAAATTTGGAGTAATGCGTTTATCCAGGGATTGAGCGCTTAAAGAGCTGATTGAGAAAAGAGCTAAGCTAACACCCATAATAGTTGCACAAACTTTTTGCTTTGCTCTCCCCTTACTCATGGCTTTATCCTTTGCAGACTATGGTTTCCGATTTCCCCCGTAGACCTTTTCTCTCATTGAGAAGTGCCTGTCTCCTGTAAGGGTTCTATCTTTTTATAGGTTCTTCCGTAGCTCGTCTCATCATGGCAGCCTGCCGCACAGGTTCCGCCATCTACGTCCGCTTGAAATACCAGGGGGAACTCCCAGTTACCGTAGGGAACTACTGCTCGCACATGTGCCTTTTGTTTGCTGGCATGGACTTCATGGCAGGCCCGGCAGGTTCTGCCCTTCACTTCTTTGTTGACGTGGAGAAAGTGAAGGTTCAAATCGCCATCCCGAAAATTGGTCAAGGCTGTGGTCCGCTCTTCCAAAAAGGTCTCTTTCGGATGACACTGGAAACAGAGATTGTATTCCTGCAGATCAAACGGTGCATAAAAATCTTCAGGGAAATAACTGACCAGGCGGCGAAAGATATTAGACCCGTGGGGATTGTGGCAGGCAACACAATTATTCTGCTGAATGGGTCCATGTTTGATCGGGTTCTCTTCCATAATTTTCGCAATGTTTCCTAAAACCGTTCCATCGGGATCCTGTATCTCTTCATCATGACAGCTGAGGCATCCATCAAACATGGGCTGCACCAGCAGCCGGGGAAGGGGGGAGGCATGGGCAGCATGACAGTTAGAACAGCTTTTGCCAATAATAGTTGCCTCATGTACACGGCTACTGGTCTTAATGATTTGTGCGATATCCTGGTGGCAATCATAGCAGAATTCCGGCTCATCCCGGTAGAGCAGCATGGGGTTATTACTGCCGTGTGGTTCATGGCACTTCTGACAATTCTGGATCACGGGGAGGTGAACATGCCGCATCTTGAGCTGTAGTTCAAATTCTTTCCTGTGGCAGAAGAGACAGAGCGTGTTACCCTGGCTGATCAACAATTTTTCGTTAAAGGAGGAATGGGTCTCATGACAGAGGATGCACGCACCCTGTGCTGCCGGGGCATGGGAGTATTTCTTATCCAGCTGTGCTTCCTTTTTTTCATGACAGCCGAAACAGAGCTTCTTGGCTGGATCTGACTTGAGTAGATATGAAAAGTCTGAACTGTGGGGATCGTGACATTTGATGCACTCTCCCTTGGCAACCGGTTCATGAATAACATTTTTAAGTTTCATTTTATGACAGAAGGTACACAGCTCCCCACCCGTAGAAACGAGGGTGAACACATGACGATTCTCCTGTGTCGTGTGACACACATCACATGTTTTGAGCAGTACCGGGCTATGAACATAGGGTGATTCACTGTACTTCGTGTGACAGCCATTATCTACACAGCTTGCCCGGAGTTCAATCTCAGAAGTATCTTCTTGTGCGTGGAGTTGATTGTTCGATGTAAAAAAAACAAGTGATAGTACAAACAGCACCCCCAAGGCACACCAGTTCAAACGTTTGACGCGCATCTCAGGTAATCTCACTTCATCCTCAATCATCTCCATAATTTAATACCTTTCCTGCTTATCCAAGGCGTAGTGCGCGGAGGCCTTGTAGTGCTCACATGCTTCTTTAGTTCTGCCCAGGGATTCATATGCCTCACCCAGTTCCAGATGAATGGCAGCGGAATCAGGAAACAGGTTAAGTTCCGTGTCTAAAATAGCCAGTGCTTTATCCGTTTGTCCTTTCATTCGATAGGCTCGCCCCAGGCCAATTTTTGCATCAGTGGACTTTGGATCAAGTTCCATACCTGTTGAAAGGTGCTCGACCGCCCGATCCAGTTCACCTTGATCCAGCAGAAAAAAACCGAGCACAATATGTCCTTCCGGATTGGAGGGGTCTAATGCCACTGCTTTCTCAATCTCCTCAACAGCCTTTTCATCCATACCACGCTTTTTCAATGTTTTGGCGAGATTTATGTGATTGCGTGCCCTTTTTTGTTCTTCCGTGACAAGGGGGGCTGCTGCCACCTCTTCCGCACGCAGCTCATTTTCAGAGATAAGGCCCAGCAGCACCCTCGCCTGCCCTCCAATCTCCTTAGAGTAATCTTCCCGAAAACTTCCATAGTGGACGCGATAGATTCCCTTCCGGTCAATTAAAGCAGTAGAAGGAAAGACAAAGACACCAAATTGAGAATAGACTTCATCCTTACTGTCAAACAACAGGGGGAATGGCAGTTCCAGAGACTTGCTCAGGTCTTTAATGGTAGAACGTTTATCTGTATCTTTGGTAATCGCCAACACCTGCACCGGTTGATCAGAAAACGTTTCCTGGAGTGCTTTGAGTGCTTTGAGTGCATTGAGGGAGCGCTCTTGCCCTGGACGCCAGTAAACGACAATAACAACTTTTCCTTTATACTGGGAAAGTGAATGGGCTTTTCCATCCAGATCCTTAAGTTTAAAATCCGGGGGCTTTTCCCCTTCTTTCAGGTTTCTGAACCCCCAAACCGGGGATTGAGCAAGTAAGACTATAATTAAAGGGAGAGCTAATGCTAACCAAACGTTCCTCTTCATTCTAAATATCCTCGTAGATTGTCAAAAGCTTATCTTCTCATCTCTGCGGTATACTCATTTTTTACCGCAAAGACGCAAAGGACGCAGAAATAATAAAAGGTAAAAACACCTCTCTTTATCAACGCTTTAAACTATATTGTATAGTGCTTGCAATTTTTCGGTTAATTATACTTCTATTAGATTTTCTTTGCGCTCTTTGCGCCTCTGCGGTGACTTTACCTTTTGCCATTCTTTGCCATACACAAAGGACTAATTCAACTAATCATAACCAATAGAACCAATTCAACAAATGCAACTCCGTTTTAATGCTGACTCATGACTTCTGTCTCCTGTAGTCTTACTCCCCCTCGTAGGTGACCGGGTTCAATCGATCATAGGGACGGGGTTTATGGCACCCCACATCACAGTTTCCACCGGTCTCAGTTTTCATAAATTTAATGGGGAGCATCCAGTTGATTTTCCCGTAGGGCACCTCACGCCTGATATGCTTCTCCTGGTTCCCCGCATGTACCTCATGGCATGCTTTACAGCTTCGGCCCTTCTCTCTGTTTACATGGGTAAAATGGAGATTTAGGTCTCCATTGCGGAAATCAGTCAGGGTTTCTGTAAATGCCTCAGTGGCTACCTCTTTATTGTGGCACCCAAAACACATAGCATAATTTTTGACCTGGTAAGGAAAATAAAAATCGTCCGGAAAAAACTCCACGAGGTGCTTGGCATAGTCTGTTGCATGGGGATTGTGGCATGCGATACAATCACCCTCTTCAACCGGTCCATGAAGATAGGTGCTGGCAAGAATCTTTTCTTTCATTGCCTCATGGCAGGAAAGACAGAGGTCCGTTTTATCCTCTCTCAGTCCCTTGTTGTGGTCTGAAGAATGGGGAAGATGACAGCCCAGGCATCCGTTAGTGGTAACGGCCGTGTGCTGGGATTCGGAATTGTTCATCTGCTGAACGAATTCTTTATGACAATCAGCGCAGAGTGCAGCCCGGTCATCCTTGAGATGGAAGGCAAACTGGGATCCATGGGGCAGGTGACACTTTTCACAGGATTCTTTTATAGGCTGGTGGACATATTTTTTCTCAAAGTCCTCTTTCTTGTCCTCGTGACAACTAAAGCAAAGCGTAACCCGGTCGATGGCCAGAAGAAATTCATTTTCGGAGGCATGGGGATTGTGGCAGACAATACAATCGCCACCGGCAACGGGACCGTGCACATAGTTCTGAGTAGTCATGTTGTCCTCGTGACAGTTAAAGCAGACATCCGCCAGCTTTTCTTCCGTGAGCAGGAATTTGCTGTCAGACTGGTGAGGATCATGGCAGACGATACACTCTCCTTCTTCGACCGGCAGGTGATTTGTCTTGCCCTGTAAAAATTGCTCCAGTTTTTCGTGGCAGTCGAGGCAGAGTGCCTTTCCTTCTTTATTGTAAGACAGGTCATGGTTTTTCGGAGGACGATCGTCCGGACCCACGATGTGGCATACCACACATTCATTAGCTGCTATGGGACCATGGAGATATTTGGCCTTCCCCATATCGGTATGACACTCGGAGGTAATGCAGCTGTCTTGAGCCAGCACAGGGTAACCGGCAGAGGCCGTTATAAGTGCGCATAACACCACAAAAGATACTATTCCCGGCAGATTAACCGTTTTCCTCTTTAGGATTTTTTTCTCTTTCCGATACATGAATGAATACCCAATCATCTTT
>CALJBY010000069.1 GCA_938024025.1 uncultured bacterium | reverse complement strand
AACCGAAGCATGATCACTATTGGAGGGTAGGTTGTTTGTTGTTGAGCTGTTGAGGCGTTTATTCGTGTAATCGTTTAAATTTTTTGTGTCATTGCGAACGTAGTGAAGCAATCTCATTTTATAACCGTATTTAAAAACTTTTGAACCTCTTGAAAACGTTTAAAGAGATTGCTTCGTCGGCCTTTAGCCTCCTCGCAATGACAGTTAACTCATATCGTTTGTTATAAATTCAAACATTCTGACTTCTGTCTTCTAACTTCTTTTCATGCTAGCTTTTCTTCGTGTTCTTCGTGGTTTAAGTTTTTAATTTTAGGCATTCTAGGCAATTTAGCTCATTTTAGGCATTTTCTTTTGAACATGTATACGCTAATAATCCTCCTCATACCATTTGTCACTCTCATGGGGCTCCCTCTGTCCGTTGATGCCCAAACTATGCTTGACTACACCCACTATCCCCTGTCGGCCGCAAACGATGCACCGCCAAGCATCCTGATCCTGATGGACAACTCGGAAAGTATGTACCAGCAGGCCTATGAAGGCAGTTTCGAACCTCACATCAGGTACGATGGGTATTTTGAACCTTCTGCCGCATACTCATACGTAAACGACAGCTACTTTGAGATGAATACCTCCGGCGGGTGGAACGGTAACTTTCTCAACTGGTTAACCATGAGGCGGATAGACATGGTGAGAAAGGTTTTAATTGGTGGAAAGGCCATCCCCCATTCCCGCACGGGAAGCGGTGTACAATACCTGCTCGGAGAAGACAGCAGTCTAACGGGGTATGCAATCCTCAAGCAGTATGAAGAAGGGGCAGGAACCGTGTATCCCGATCAGGAAGCACTCGGCCTTGAACCAACCTCACCCGTTTACCTTGGTTTGGACAGCGGGTTCATCTACGTGGGAAATAGTTCCAATCCCTTTATCAACCCTACCATGCAGTTTAAAATCCAGGTAAGAAAAGAGGAGCCGCATGAACCTGACGCCTTTGTGGACGGAAACATCGCGGGGTTACTCACGAGGTTGAGCACGAAAGCCCGGCTTGGTCTGGCACTCTTTAATAACGACGGTGAAGGGGGAACCATTACAAACCCCATTGGCAACGATCTCAACAGTCTCATCACAACCATTGAAGCATGCCGGATGACAACCTGGTCTCCTTTGGCCGAATCACTCTTCGAGTCCATACGCTATTTCATGCAGATTGCACCCTACTACCCCCATAGCCCCCCGGACTATGGATTGGGCAATGATGATGATCCCTTCTTTTTTGAATCATTCTCACAGACCCTACCCTGCACCCAATCCTTTATTATCCTGATTACCGATGGTGAATCCACCCATGATCAGAACATACCGGTACAACCACCAGGTGAAGCGACTGCTACCTTAAGGGATTACGATCAAGATGGACGTGACCCCCTACTGCCTCCCGAAGAGGGGTCTGATTATCTCGATGATATCGCTCTCTGGTCACATACAAGCGATGTACGGCAAGGTGATCAGCATCTTGAAGGCATCCAAAACATTACTCTTTTTATCATTGATGCCTTCAGTTCCGGCTCTCAACTTTTACTGGCTGCAGCAAAAAATGGAGGATTTAATGACCTGAATGGCAATGATCGTCCTGACAGCAATCAGGAATGGGATAGTAATGGAGACGGTGTACCTGACACCTATTATGTTGCCCATGATGTTTCCCGCCTGGGAGAAAAAATGGTGCAGGCAGCAGTACACATCCTCAACAAAACAGCTTCAGAAGGTGGTCTAACCATCGCCTCACATCCGGTCTATGACGAAACTTCACTCTTCAAGGCCTTTTTCAAACCATACCGCTCTCCGGGGGAATCTGAAACACACTGGACGGGATTACTTACTGCCCTCTGGATCGACACCTTTGGAAACATTAGGGAGGATACCGATGGGGACAGGGCGCTCGTTTATGATCGTGATAACATCATTGGCTTTATCCCTGATGAGGAGAGCGGTGAAACGCGGGCCGAAGTCTTCCCTGACACTGACGGAGACGGAACAGCAGACCACGATACCCCCACACTCGTATCGCTGGAAGAGATTCATCCCATCTGGGAAGCAGGGGAAAAGCTTGCCGTGAGGAATGCAGGGGAGCGAACAATAAAAACCTTCGTTGACCGGAACAATGATGGTGCGGTCGACTCCGGGGAATGGATAGATTTTATTCCAGAACATGCCCCTCTCCTTCGCCCCTACTTACGGGCCGCTGATGATGATGAAGCTGCAGGCATAATAGCCTATATCCGGGGAGAAGATGTTTCTCCTTTCAGGAAACGGACTATTGACGTGGGGGGTACCGAGCGGGTATGGAAGTTGGGAGATATCGTGCATGCAGCACCCACCCTTTCAAAACACCCCCTTGAGAACTACCATCTCCTCTATGGAGATGGCACCTACGAAGCATTTTATGACAGATGGAAGGCACGCCAGCTCACTGTGTTTGCAGGTGCCAATGACGGGATGATGCATGCCTTTAACGGAGGCACCATTACAAGCGGCGACAATCCGAACACCCCAGGAAAGGAGGAACATGGATGGTATGGTCCGGATCATACGGGCACGTCCTCAGGAACTATTGGCCATGAACGCTGGGCGTACATCCCCTACAATCTTCTTCCCCACCTGAAGTGGTTAACCGAAAAAAACTACACCCATGTAAACTATGTAGATGCAAAGCCCAAGGTCACTGATGCACGGATATTTACCGATACTGCCGGGAACCCTATCGATAGCGACCACCCCCATGGATGGGGTACGGTACTTATCGGAGGAATGGGACTGGGGGGAGGCACGATAGCCGCTACTGACGATTTTGGATCGGGCAGAGAAACACGATCCTTCAGCTCAGCCTATTTTGCCCTGGATATAACCTCACCCGCTACCCCCCGACTGCTATGGGAATTTACCCACCCGGAACTGGGATTTACCACGTCGTATCCTGCCCTTGTCCGCCTTGAATCGCGTCAAGGCATCGAGCAGCCTGGGGATGACAGGTGGTTTGTACTCTTTGGCTCAGGTCCTACGGACTACCGGGGCATGAGTACGCAACCTGCCCGGCTTTTCGTCGTTGACCTCAAAACAGGAAGACTCGCCCAGGTTTTTGAAGGAGATGACACAAACGGCTTCATGTCAAGTCCCACAAGCATCGATGCAAATCTTAATTTCAACACTGATGTCATTTACATCGGTGCATCCCATCTGTCTGAGGAAACATGGCAGGGAAAGATCTATCGCCTTTCCCCCCTGGTGTGTACGGGCAATGACTGCAGTGAGCAGGACAGCTGGAGTTATTCCACCACCCCTTCCACCTGGACCTTTTCAACCCTTTTCAGTGCTCCACAACCCGTTACAGCCCCTGCCAGTGCCTCCCTCGATGAGGAAAAGAACCTCTGGGTGTTTTTTGGCACCGGGAAGTACTACGGTTTGTACGACCGTTTAGACCCCCATGCTGAACACTTCTTTTTTGGTATTAAAGATTCCTGCTACGGGAATACCTGTACCGATGAAGTGCCCTTCAATCAGTTGTATGACTCAAGCCCGGTGATTGTGTATCGCGGGGGAACGGTAGAAGGTGCGGCAGCAACCACCTGGAACGATTTCGTTGATGAGGTGCAGCAAAGAGAGGGGTGGTATCTTACCTTTTCCTCCGGGGGGGAACGGGTACTCAGTAAACCCAATCTCTTAGGTGGCACTCTTTCCTTCACCACCTACCAACCCAGCAATGATCTCTGCAGCATTACTGGTAGCGGTAATCTATACACGCTCTACTACCAGACAGGCACTGCATGGAAGAGCCCCCTGACCCTTCTTTTAAGGGAGGATGCTTATGGAGACAGTGGGACTGCTCCGGGGGGAGAACCTGACCAGGATGATACCATGAAAACGAAGCTGCCACTACAGCAGGGAATGCCCTCATCACCGGTCATCCACATAGGTAAAACCATTACTGTTCTCAGTAGTGGAAGCATGATTGAAAAACTATCCCTGAAACCTCCCTCCCACGTGAGGAGTGGTATGGAATCGTGGAGAGAACAATAGGAGGTGTCCGTGCATCAAAGATGGATCCTGTCTCTCATTACTCTTTTTTTCCTGCTAGGGGGAGTAGCCAGTGAGGATGGCGTTCTTTTCAACCAATCGCCCACTCATTCCTCATGGGCTAATGAGACAACTGCTCTACCGATCCCGGAAGGGAAAACACCTGATGCACGGATTATGTGTCAGGCCGTTTATCTCATTAGGAAAGGAAATAATTATGTGATGGGCGATGAACGGCAGTTCACCTTGCTTCCCGGGTCTGTACTCCACGACGCACAAAAAAAGCCCATCACACTACAAGATTTAACGCTTCCCTGCCATGCATCCCTCTGCTACTACATCATGCCTAATCGACGTGACGCCTGTCTCGTTTCCCTGTGCCTGATGCCGGAAAGGTGAATAGGTGATCACCCTACAGACCCGAACCACAAACAGGGATGGTGCAACATGAAATACCTAAAGGTTTTAGCGGTAGTTATCCGATAGAGATAGATGAGGGTCTAACCTCAACAGCAGGATCTGTGTTCTCCGCACCACGGTTACTCTATCTTCTTCTGCACAGCTAGAGGAATTCTTCATGATAACAGCTTCAATGACAATCGAGCATATAAGCGACATCCTGTTAGAGCAGAATCTTATTTCCCCTGATCAGAAAGCAGCAATTATCGCACAGCACCATGAACGGAAAGCAAAGCTGAAGAGAGTTCTAGCGCTCAAACGAAATGACATGGTATCACCCGACAGCACTGCTCATGAAATCACTCCTGTCGATATCATCAGTTCTATGAAGCTTAAAGCCACGGGGGACAAAGGGGAGTTAACGGAAGAGATCATTATGCAGACCATCGCCAATAAGTTAGGCCTGCCGTTTAAAAAGATCAATCCCCTAGAGCTTGATCTCGATGTCGTTACCAGAATGATTGCTAAACCCTTTGCCATGAAACATCTCGTGGTACCGATTGCCCTGGAAGACGGTGAGCTGAAGGTTGCCATGTACAACCCCTTAAACCATGAGGCCCTCGACGATGTAAAAAGGGTAAGCAGGGTTACCGTCTCTCCTGTGGTAAGCACCAAAACCGATATCCTTAAGATCATTACAGAGTTTTATGGATTCAAATCATCCATCCTCGCGGCTGAAAAAGAGTTGGTCTCCCCACTCGTCGACCTGGGTAATTTAGAGCAATACATGAAATTGCAGTCAGGCCGCGAGATTGAGTCAACTGATCAGCACGTAAAAAAGGCCGTTGATTATTTGTTAAACTATGCTTTTGAACAGCGGGCCAGTGATATTCACATTGAACCGAAAAGAGATTCCGGCACCTGCCGGCTCAGGATCGACGGCGTACTCCACACTATTTACTCTTTACCGAAAGGTGTGTATCCCGCAATTCTCTCCCGCATAAAAAGCCTTTCACGGCTCAACATTGCCGAAAAAAGGCGGCCACAGGATGGACGCATGAAAGTCGCCTATGGCCAAAAAGAAGCAGAGTTGCGGGTATCAACCATTCCGGTTGCTTTTGGGGAAAAGGCTGTATTGCGGGTGTTGAATCCAGACGTGCTCTTCCAGAACCTGGACGGACTGGGTTTTTTTCCCATGGACTTAATAAACTACCATGCATTCCTTAAGCATACCTATGGCATAATTCTGGTAACCGGTCCTACCGGGAGTGGAAAAACAACGACCCTCTATTCCACCCTGCGCTATTTATCCACACCCGAGAAAAACATTACAACTGTTGAAGAGCCCATAGAGATGGTTTGTCCGGAGTTCAATCAGATTTCCGTTCAGCCCCAGGCAGGAATTCACTTTGCCAGTATTTTGAGAAATATCCTCCGTCAGGATCCCGATATTATTATGGTAGGAGAAATCAGGGATTTGGAAACGGCGGAAAATGCAATCCAGGCTGCCTTAACCGGTCACCTTGTCCTTTCTACCCTGCACACGAATGATGCCGTATCTTCTATCACCCGGCTTATCGATTTAGGGGTAGAACCATTTTTGATCAATGCTACCCTCATCGGCGTCGTTGCTCAGAGGCTTGTTAGAAAAATCTGCCCCAACTGCATGGAAAGTTTTGTTGTAGGACAAGAGGAACTTGCAAGTCTGGGGCTTAGTTTTGGAGAGGATGAAGGAGACATTGAGCTCAAACGGGGAAAAGGTTGCGTTCAGTGTCGTAAAACAGGATTTCAGGGCAGATCGGGCGTTTTTGAGATACTCCCCATAACAGAAAAAATGAGAAAACTCATTGGCAGGGAAACTCCACTGGAAGCGATTAAGAAGATCGCCCGGGAAGAGGGGATGAGCACATTGAGGGAAAGCGCCTTAAGAACAATGTTCAAAGGGATAACTACCTATAATGAGGTTTTAAGGGTTACCAGCGAATTCTGAATTCTGCTTATCTGTAATTCTCCAGTTGACACCCAATACGACTGTAACTTCTTGCAGTTAGGTTCTTACCCAACTACATCCAAGCATGTCTCTTTCAGATAGGGTGATGGCAGGAGCGGCTTTAAGCCGCGAATGCATCGCGCATGAATGCGCTCCTACCGAAATTCAAACATGTTTAACACGAAAATAGATTGATGTTACCCCCTAACCCTCTCCCTACTGTGGAGAGGGAATAGTAGGGCCGCCCAGACCATCTCCCCTCCCCGCTGGGGAGGGGATTAAGGAGAGGGGGAGGGATAAGGGAGGAGAGAAAAGGAAAAACAATTTTCATAGTTCGTGGTGCCCCGAAGGAGCATGAGGGTTTGCTTAGAACCCATGCAGCCAGTTTTCATCCGGAATACTGGAGTTTTGTGGATAAGAGAATTCTGAATTTTAGGTTGGACAAGTCATCTTTTTTCTGATTATAATGAGTTGCTGCACTACGGGTAACCGATCACACGGTTACCTTTAGAACACTGCCCTATTTCGGGAGGAGAAAGCTGTCTTTGATAGATAAAATAAAGGGTTGTGATGAGCTGCTTACAGCAGTATCTCACCATAAAAAAGAAGGTAAAAAAATAGTTTTCACCAATGGTTGTTATGACCTCATCCATATCGGTCACGTACGATGTTTTAAGGAAGGAAAAAAACTTGGTGATACCTTAATCGTAGCGTTAAATAGTGATCGCTCAGTCAGGACACTGAAAGGTCCCCCACGTCCTATCGTTCCACAGGCAGAACGGGCGGAAATCATTGCTGCCCTGGCATGCGTTGACTTTGTTACTATCTTTGATCAGGATGATCCCCTGGAAATCATTTCCGCAGTAAAACCTGACATTCTGGTAAAAGGAGGCGATTGGGCCCTCAATACCATAGTAGGCCGGGACATCGTTGAATCCTATGGAGGGCAGGTAATTGCCCTTCCCCTGGTCCCCGAAGTTTCAACTACACGAATCATTGAAACCATAGCTTCCCACCTTTCACCCCATGCATCATGATCACATCTCTCATTCCCTTCTGCCTCATTAATTTCATTCATTTCCTTAAGAATTCTTCTTAATGAGCTGGCAACCCTTCATATTTTAGATTTCTTTTTTTATTAGTTCACCGCAAAGACGCAAAGTACGCAAAGAAAAAATACTATAAAAGATCTGTAAGTTTTAATTTCTTACTGTTAATCATTTCTTCTTTGTTTTTTCCTTGTACCTTTATCCTTTTGCCTTGCCCCTTTCCCTTAGCGCCTCTGCGGTGCAATTCTGACTCCTGTGTTTGCTACTTTTTCTCTGTGGTTTTCAGGTTTTTGGTTTTACTTTGTGTATCTTCGTGTTCTTCGTGGTTCAAGTGTTTGATTTTAGTCATTTTCCTTTTGAAAATAGGGAAGTCTCCCTACTATACCTAGAAAAAGCGGAATAAAAATTTTTCTCTTTTCCCCTTGACACACAAGATGTAGTAGTATAATCTGTATTTTGTCACTAAATAAGCCAAAAGGAGGGCAATTGTGGTTTCAACAGGTGAACATAAGGAAAGCAGCGTAAGACAGTCTTATCTCACAGATGAGACAACAGATATGGCACTCTTTGTAAGGACTTCTGACGAAGACATGTCATTCTGGAACAGACAGAGAATCGTCGATGCCCTGGTGAGGGAAGCCGATGTGGATCCCGCTACAGCTGAAGAAATCAGCAAGGAAGTACAGAACCAGATCATCGCCTCAAAGATTTCTCTCATTACGGCCCCCCTCATTCGTGAGCTGGTGAATGCCCAGCTGATTGCCAGAGGCCTGGAAAAAGCCCGCAAAATGCACACCCGCCTGGGAGTGCCCCTCTATGATGTAGACCAGTTTATCCTCCACCCCAACAAAGAAAATGCCAATGTTCCCCATGGCCCTGAAGCAACCAACCTGACACTAGCGGAAAACATCAAGAAGGAATACGCCCTCTTGACTGTCTTCTCCCAGGCTATAGGTGATGCCCACATGCGTGGGGATATGCACCTGCACGACCTGGGTTTTGTTGACCGGCCTTACTGTTCTGGTCAATCGTTAGAATATATTAAAAAATTCGGCCTCAACCTGCCCAATGCCCTCTCCATTGCAAAACCGGCAAAGCACCCGGAGGTGCTGCTTGCACACATGGTGAAGTTTTCAGCTGCACTGCAGAGTAATTTCGCCGGCGCCATCGGCTGGGATGCTGTCAATATTTTCTTTGCGCCCTATCTGGTAGGGTTGAGTGACAGGGCAATAAAACAGCTCGCCCAGATGCTCATTTTTGAGTTTTCCCAGCAGGCAGTCGCCAGGGGCGGTCAGGCGATATTTTCGGATATAAATCTCTACTGGGAGGTGCCGAAACACTTTGAGGATGTTCCAGCTATTGGACCTGGTGGAACCTTTACCGGCAAAAAGTACCAGGACTACACTAAGGAAGCTCAAAAATTCGTATGGGCGCTCTTTGAAGTCTACAAGGAAGGTGATGGAACGGGCAGACCCTTCTTCTTTCCCAAACCCCTGGTACATATTACCGAAAAATTCTTTAAAACGGAAGGGCATGAAGCATTTTTACACCTGATCTGCGACGTCGCAGCTGATAAAGGCAATACCTATTTTGTCTTTGACCGGGGAAGCACGGCTAAAATATCAGAATGCTGCCGACTGAGTTTCAAGCTGGACGACCAGGATTTGCTGGATGCAAAAGAACCCTGGAGGATGCGTTATTCAGCTCTGCAAAATGTCACCTTAAATTTACCGCGCCTGGGATATACCAGCAAGGGAGATGATACGCTTCTTTTTGACAAAATAGACGATCTTATGCACCTGGCAATTAAAGCCCACAGCGAAAAGAAAGCCTTCATCGAAAAACTGATTTCCCATGGTGACCGGAGTCCTCTCTCCCTGCTCACCATGAATAAAGACGGTGCCCCCTACCTGAGAATGCACCGGGTGACCTATCTTATCGGCATGCTGGGATTAAATGAGCTGGTACACATCCACACGGGTGAAGAGCTTCATGAAAGCAGCCGGGCTTTCAAGTTTGGTTTAAAAGTTATATCCCATATGGATCTCTTAACGAAGAAGTTAAGTAAAGAACACGGCATGCGGTTCGTTTTGGAACAAACTCCCGCCGAGAGCACTGCGTACCGCTTCGCTCGTCTTGATTTAAAATACCATGCCCCCGAGGCAGAAAACTATGTCAAAGGTGATCTTGCACGTGGTGAGGCTTACTACACCAATTCAACCTCTTTTGCTGTTTCCTCGAAAATGAGTCCCATCGACAGGGTCATTAAAGAAGGTCTCTTCCATCCCCGTATTGAAGCAGGATCCCTAACCCACATTTGGCTGGGGGAGTCAAAACCCTCAAAAGAATCACTGGCAAATTTTGTGATAAAAACCTTCAGGGAATCCTTAAACGATCAAATAGCCTTTTCACCTGAGTTTACCAACTGTTTGGGTTGTGGGCAAACAATCCGGGGCCTGCACGATGCCTGTTCTCACTGCGGTTCGAGCGAGGTTGAAGGTATTACCCGAATAACCGGCTACTTTACTAAGGTCTCCAGCTGGAATAAAGGCAAGCGCGGTGAACTGAACGATCGTTATAAGAACCCCGGTTTTTTCGAAAACCGTTAAGCGTGCTTAACGGAGAGGAGTATGTATGGAAAAGGTCAAGGTGTTTGTGAAAGATGGCTGTTACAAATGTCCATCGGCAAAAGAGATTGGTTTACTCTTAGAGAAGGAGGGGCTTAACGTTCTCTACTATGATTTAGATACAGCAGATGGTTTAGCAGAAGCATCCTACTATGGAGTGCTCTCTACCCCAACCATGATTGTGGAGGACGCTGACGAAAATACGGTGGCCGATTTTCGGGGCACTGTTCCCACCCTGCAAACAATTAAAGAGGTTTTAGTGAAGCAACAAACTTCCCCTCTGCTGTGAGACGAGATGCTCAATGGTCAGCGAACGACACCAGAAGATACTTGTAGTTGACGATGATCGAGAACTGCGGGAAATGCTCTACCGGTTTTTGACCTATCAGGGTTTTTATGTAAAAACTGCATGCCATGGTGGTGAGGGCTATGAGGCATTAGGAAGAGATTCCTTCGATATGGTGATCACTGACATTTACATGCCCCACATGAACGGATTAGAGTTACTGGACAAAATAGGGCATAAGTATGCCCATCTAGTGACTCTGGCCATGACGGGATTTCCCAGCACGGAAATATATGAAGAGGTCCTTGAGAAAGGAGCATACGACTGTCTCGTGAAGCCCTTTCCCTTAAGTCTTCTCATGACCACTATAGAAAAATGCTTTAAGCAATCCGGCTCAGACACGCCACCCTCTAAGACAATTCCCGAAAACTAGCAGCACTTCTTTCTGAAGGCAAGCACATGTCTTTTCCCATTAAAGGATTTATCGAAACATCTTTCGTCGACTGGCCAGGCAAGGTAGCCTCTGTCATTTTCTTGCCCCAGTGTAACTTTCGCTGTCCCTATTGTCACAATTACGACCTTGTGCTCGATCCCGACCAGTTCCCCCCCGTTCCCCTTCAACATATCCTGACACGCCTAAGGCACTATGGAAGATGGATTGATGGCGTATGCATTACGGGTGGAGAACCTACCCTCTTTCCCGACCTGCGGCAACTCATTGAAACCCTGCGCAATGAACAGCTGTTAATTAAACTGGACACCAATGGCTCCCGCCCCCGGATTCTAAAACGATTACTGCAGGATGGGTTGATTGATCACGTCGCTATGGACGTGAAGTCAACCCTTGAGCCTGAATCCTATTCCCGCTGTTCAGGAGTTCCCGTAAACATTGAGCACATTCAGGAGAGTGTGGATATACTCCGGACACATGCTCTCTCCTATGAGTTCAGGGTAACCGTTGTCCCTGCTTTTCTTACCCGAAACCAGCTTATGCAGCTGGCCCATGAACTCACCGGTGCAG
>CALJBY010000068.1 GCA_938024025.1 uncultured bacterium | reverse complement strand
GGTTACTGCCATACTACTCTTAAGGACACTCTGGGATGAAACGCATTGAGGTAATGAAAGTCGTGGGCGCACGGGGAGGACTCATTGTTTGTAACCTGGGCTTCCCCAGCAGAGAGCTTTTTTCTCTGTCGGACAAGCCGTCCCATTTTTACATGCTTGGTTCTATGGGAATGGCGAGCTCAATCGGACTGGGATTAGCTCTTTCACAGAAGAAAAGGGTCTATGTTATCGACGGAGACGGTTCACTTCTCATGAACCTGGGTTCCCTTGCGACTGTTGCCCACCAAGCCCCTCATAACTACTGCCTCATTGTTATTGATAATCAGTGTTACAGCAGTACGGGCAATCAACCAACCTGTTCCTCCGGTAAGACAGATCTCGCCGCAATTGCACGCGCTGCTGGTATTTCGCCGGTAAAAGTACTGGGCAATCTGAAAGACCTGGAAGACTGCCTGGACCTGCACCACGAGATGTTTCTCATGGTGGTTGTAAAAACCGATTCCTCCAACCCCGAAGTACCTCACATTCCCCTCCTTCCCCGCGTTATTACAAGAAGGTTTATGGGAGAAGTGAGGAGGAGTGAAAAATAATAATTGAGGAAAAAAATAAAATTTCCTTTGACATTTAGGAAAACTTGTTGTAAGTAAGCTGATTTACTAAACTTCACTAGAGGGTGCACTATGGTTTTGGAATCACTAAAGGCAATTAAGGCATCTGAGAAAGAGGCAACTGCTGCCATTGAAAAAAGTAAGATACAGGCGGAAACAGTTGTTCAGGCCGCCCGCGTTGAATCTCAACGGTTAAAGGACGAAAAGCGTGTTCAGGCTCAACAGGAAAGTCAGAACATGATAGCGGAGGCACGGAAAAAAGCAGAAGAAGAGGCACAAAAAATACTTGAGCAGGCAGATAAGGAAACGGATGCATTGAAATCGAGTGCTACTTCAAAGATGGATCAGGCACGAGAGACTATCATAAAGCAGCTTATAGGATAGCAGTATGTTTCAATCAGTCAGAATGAACAGAATTCAGGCACTTGTGCTTGATGAACAGAAAGATACAGTCGTTAAGAAACTTCATCATTTGGGAGCTGTGCAGATTACCGATTGCCGCCCACGGCTCAGTCAACCAGAGTGGAAGTCTCTTTTGGACACACCGTCCTCCAGTCCACTGCTGAGGACCATCACTGCCTCACTTATGTCGGTAAACAAGTGGATAGACCTCTTCGAGTCCATTGTACCGGAGCAAACCGACAGTTTTTTTAAATTCCTTTTCAACCCCTCTAAGCCTAAAAAGATCCCTGTCGAGGAGATCGACGGCGACAATCTTCTGAAGAAGGTGGGAGAGGTACTTGAAAAAGTTGAACATGCAACCCGCACTCCTTCGGAACAGCTGGAAAAAGCTAGAGAAGACATACATAATTTACATAATCTTAAGCAAGCTATTCACAAAGTGGAGCCGATTGCTATTGACCTTGCCTATGTTGAAGAAACAGGGCTTACCTCGGTGTACCTGGGGACAACGCTCACCAAAAATGTAGCATTAATAGAGAGTGAGCTTGCAAAACTTACCGAGCAGACCTTTCTTATGGAAGACACCGTCCTCAATACCACCGACTCGGTGTTAGTCATTGTGTGTCTTGGTCAGCATGCCGCTCAAGTATCAAACTTCCTTCGCAGAACTGGTTTTGAGCGAATCGATACCGGTGGCTATACGGGCAAACCGGCAGATGCACTGCGCAGTATCGATAAGAGCATTGACGATCTGAAGGGCAGGGAAAAACAGCACAGAGCAGAAATCATTGCTTCTGCAGAGAACTTCAAAGATACTCTCCTCGGATTGCGTGAATGTCTCCAGATCGAAAAGGAACGTGCGGATGTACATGGCCACCTCGCTACAAGCGGCCAGCTCTGTTTGATTGAGGGGTGGGTGCCCCGCAAAGTGACTGAGCACGTAACCCGTGAAATAGACGTGGTTACCGATGGTCTATCGGTTGTTGAGGCAGGGGAACCCAAAGATTCCGATGAAAAGGTACCCATCCGCTTAGACAATCCTCCCTTTTTCCGCCACTTTGAGGTGCTCACCAACATGTACTCCCCACCCAAATATAGGGAAATAGACCCCACGGTGCTACTGACTATAACGTTTCTCTTCTTTTTTGCGACCATGATAACGGATGCTTTCTATGGTGTTATCACCTTTGCCCTGGGGTTTCTCATGTTGCGCGGTGGTGGGAGATACGGCGGTATCATCAAGGATTTTGGTGTGATCTTGACTGCCGGTGGTCTCACTACCATAGTCGCTGGTGCACTGACGGGGGGGTGGTTTGGTAATCTTCTCATAGAGTTTGCGGGTATGACTTCCCTCAAAAGTCTGATGATTATTGATCCCATGGTCGACGTGCTTCCCTTCTTAATTTTTGCAGTTGCCGTCGGTGTTGTTCACCTTGATGTTGGAATCGTTATTGGTATTATGAACGATATGAAAAACGGGGATACAAAGAGGGCATTCACAGAGAATTTCTGGCTTATACTTGTCCAGGTAGTTTTCGTGCTCTTCTATGTAAGAACCCTTGTTCCGGAGGGTGGTACCGCGTTTCTAATTACTCTCCTTATAGGTTTAACTTCCCTGGCTTCATTTGTGCTTCTCATAATGGGTCATAAAGGCATGTTCTTTTTTACCATTACCGGTGCCATAGGAGACACATTATCCTATGCCAGGTTGATGGCATTGGGACTTTGTACTAGTGGTATTGCCATGACCGTTAACATCCTTGCAAAGATGAGCGGAGGTGTGGCCTATATAGGAATTTTCTTTCTACTCCTTATTTTGGTTGTAGGTCATCTGTTTAACTGGGTTATCCAAGTTATGGGTGCCTTTGTTCACGGTATTCGCCTGCACTACGTGGAGTTTTTCGGCAGGTTCTATTCAGGGGGAGGCGATGAGTTTATCCCCTTTGCTATCAAACGAGAAATAACAGAATCAAAAACATAAACTATAGGAGGAAAAAGGTTATGGAATTCACTCTCGGTGTTGGATTGGCAGCTCTCGGTGCAGGCATCTCTATGGGTATTGCTGCAATTGGTGCAGGAATAGGTGTGGGTATTGCCGGTGCTGCGGGAGCGGGTGTTATTGCAGAAGACCCCAAGAAATTCGGTTCTGTATTAGTCCTGCAGGCACTACCTCAAACGCAGGGTATTTACGGTTTTTTAGGGGCAATCCTGATTATGATCGGAACAGGTATCCTGGGCACACCGATTGAGGTATCTACCCCACTGGGACTTATCTGCCTCGGAGCCGGGGTTTCCATGGGCTTAGGTGGCATCACTGCCATCGGACAGGGAATAACCGCAGGTGCCTGTATGGGAGCTGTTGCCAAACGGCCGGAGAGCTTTGGACAGGGTATGGTGCTGAGCGTTATGTCAGAGACATTTGCTGTCTTCGCACTTCTCATTCTCATCCTGATTCTGGTTGGTGCAAAAGTTCTCGGCGGATAAGACGGTATCCCCATGGAGTGATGGAGTACTGGAGTAGTGGGGTGTTGCGATTGCCAATTTTAGATTCCGGATTACGGGTACTTGTCTTTAAGTTTTTAATTTAGGCATTCTAGGCAATTTAGTTCAATTTAGGCATTTTCTCCTTACCTCCTGAATTCTGACTCCTTGCTTCTGTGTTTATGATTTCGGATTTACTCCAGGAGCATTTAATAAAACTCTATAGCAAGAGTAATTTACTTTCGAGGAAACCATGGCACGAGATGGTGAAAAGAAAATAATTGATAAGATTCTTAAGATGGCTGAAGATGAGAGCACTAAGATTACCGCTGAGGCCCAGAAAAAAGCCGGGGA
>CALJBY010000067.1 GCA_938024025.1 uncultured bacterium | reverse complement strand
GGCTACTGGTTTAGTGCCTGTTCTGTCCAATTTGCCAGCGTATCATGAAGCCATCACAGATGGAAAAAATGGTTTCTTGTTAGAGACAGTAACTCCAGAACATATCGCACAAAAAGTAAACTACATTTTGAATGATTTTTCGAGAATACAACCGTGGCACTGCATCCTCTTAACCGGGTACAACCTGGTTGTGAGGAGATGCAGTAATTCTAGGAAGCAAGAGTCAAACGTAGACGTGACCCCCTGTCTGTTCCTTTTAGCACATATTACAACAACATGATAATATTGGACTTTTTTTGCTGGCAGGACTATGGTACTGTTTTGTTTCACCCTGTGGGAGAAAATGTTCATAGAAGCCCTTAAGGAACAGTTTATATTTTTCCTTTTTAATTCAATAGGATAGGTGGCTGACTCGCAGATAGGGGCCGATGGCATTCATATTGCAAAGGTATACGACTACAAAGCAATACACTCCCATAAGGACTGCAGGGTGAATGTTAAATCGTTGTTGAAAAGAGGTGAAAACAGGGGAAGATTGAGTTTTGAAGAGCTTGAAAGGTTTGTTGCCGCATGTATTCCCGAGAGTTGCGAGGAATGCAGCTGGGTAAGGGAAGGAAACAGATCTCCCTGCACTTCCCTCAAAAAGGCCCCTTGCAGGATATACCTCTACAGGGTGTTAAACCACCTAGAAAATAAAGGATTAATTTAAGAGCACCGCAACTATTTGTCTTCATGAGAGGTAACCTCCTCCTCCTTTCCTTGAGCCTCCATTCTTTGAATGGAGGTTTTTTCTTTTAAGGTCATTGCGGGCAAGCGAAGGGAGCGTGGCAATCCCCTTTTTACCCATTGTATATTTTAATTTGAATCATTCTTTTTATCCCATATCGCATATCACACATCGTCATTATGTACTTATCACTGTAATCCGAAAGAACAAAAACATTCAGTCTATTTCTTCAATGGCAACATCCATTGTAGCTAAGTCGAGGAGAGCAACCGTCGATCTCCCCCGTAACCACCCCCCTGCTTCACCGGGATTGATAATTACTGTCTCCCCTTCTCGGATGTCCACATCGTGAGTATGTCCATAAATGATCACATCAGCTTGATTACCCGCACTGAGTTCATTAAGGCACGTCGGTTCGTGCATGAGGATAAAGCGCTTACCATGGTACTCGTCTTTCTTCGGCCCTACACCTATGGTACCAAGCTTACTAAAGCTGTGATACAGTCCTATTCTTTCACCGTCGTTATTGCCAAAGACCATCATCATCTCACAGGTAAGCTGTGAAAAGTCCATTGCGGTGAAAGGGGCACAAAAATCACCTGCATGGAATACCCTGCCAACGCCCTTCTTGTTAAACAATGCAACCGCCTGTGCTATGGCCCGTCTGTTATCATGGGTATCTGCAATAATTCCCACCAGATCTCTTGTACCCATAGGAATGCTCCTGATTACAGTGCAATATGTTTTACTGAAATGATGTGAGGCAGTTTATTGATTTTCTTTAACACCGCCGCTGAAACAGGCCCATCCACGTGAATGAGGGAAATGGCTACACCCCCTTTCTTCTGCCTGCTTAAATGCATCTTGGCAATATTGATTTTCATACTCCCCAGTGTCTTACCAATGACACCAATGACACCGGGTTTATCGTAGTTGTGCATGAAAAGGATATTTCCTTCGGGAATAGCTTCCGTTAAAAAGGTATCGACCCGCACAATACGAGGATCTCCCCTGCCAAACAGGGTCCCTCCTACCGAATGTACGCCCTCCTTGTTTTTAGTTTTTAGGGTAATGAGGCTGGTGAAGCCTTCCGTATCGCTTGTCTTGCTTTCACTTACCTTAATCCCCCGCTCCTTTGCCAGCAGGGGGGCATTTACGTAGTTGACTCGATCGGCCAAAGCTGGTTCCAGTATCCCTTTCAAAATAGAAACGGTGAGCGGGGCTAAATCGTAATTGGCAATCTCTCCGCTGTACTCAATGGCAACCTCCTTTATACTGCCGCCTATGGCCTGTGCCTGGAAGCTTCCCATTTTCTCTGCAAGGGTAAGATAGGGCCGCACCTGTTCAACCCGTTCAGGGCTGACGGACGGAACATTGACCGCGTTCTTAATAATCCCCAGCACGAGGTAATCCCTTACCTGGGTGGCAATAACCTCTGCTACCCGGGACTGTGCCTGGCTGGTGGAAGCCCCCAGGTGGGGTGTCGCAATAACTTCACCCAGGCTCAGCAGGGGATGGTCTCCCGGTGGTTCATGCTCAAACACATCAAGGGCAGCCCCGGCAACTTTCCCCTGTTTAATGGCCGTATAAAGATCCTTCTCGTTGACGATACCTCCCCGTGCACAGTTGATAATTCTCACACCTTTCTTCATTTTCTGAAAGGCCTGCTTGTTTAAAAGATCTTTCGTGTCGTTAGTGATCGGGGTATGAATGGTAATGTAGTCTGATCGCTTCATGAGCTGATTAAGCGTTACCTTTTCTATCCCCTTTTTATCCATGGTTTCTTGCGATAGAAAGGGGTCATAGACAATCACCTTCATCTTTAACCCCTGTGCACGGTCTGCTACCACTTGACCGATATTGCCGAAACCGATAATACCGATTGTTTGATTAAATATCTCTACACCCATGAACTGCTTTTTTTCCCACTTCCCCATTTTCAGCGAGGCAGTGGCCTGGGGAATATGGCGTGAGAGTGACAGTAAGAGGGAAATGGCATGTTCCGCGGTAGTGATCGCATTTGCACCCGGCGTATTCATTACGACGATTCCCCTCCTGCTTGCTGCTTCGATATCCACGTTGTCGAGACCAATACCTGCCCTGCCAATAACCTTCAATCGATGTGCTGATTCTAAAACCCCGGCTGTGATTTTACTCGCGCTGCGCACAATGACCCCATCGTAGCGGGCTATTTTTCTTTTCAACTCGGCAGGAGACAGGGCAGCACAAACATCCGCCTGCACCGGACCCTTTCCCTTAAAGATAGCAACCCCTGCCTTCTCCAGGTTATCACAGATCAGTACTTTCATCGTCTCTCTCCTTTCAGTTGACAGTGGTCTTTCAGTTTACAGTTGTCAGTTGACAGTTCACAGTTAGGGTTACGCGTCCCAGGGTGGGTGCTTACAAAAATGTGCGATGTGAGATCTGTGATATGCGATTGATAACTCTTTTTACCCACATCTCAGATCACATATCTCTCTTTTACTTCTGACTTCTTTGTTTGCTTGTTTTTCTTTGCGCTCTCTGCGTCTTTGCGGTGAGAAATAAGTTTTTAATTTAGGCATGCTAGGCAATTTAGTTCATTTTAGGCATTGCTTCTTACCTTCTGCATTCTGACTTCTTCTTTTTATAATGCATCCCGAGGTTCAATCCAGATAGGGCTTGACCAGGCGATCTCGCCATCCTCCTGTAAAGCTCTCATATAGTAGTAATCACCGGTCCGTGCTACGGTTTTGTCAATATAGTGCACGGCCACTTCCACGCCCTGGCCTCGTACCGTATGGAGTGCCGCGTTATTTTTAATGATAGTAATCTCTTGAATCACATCGGTTCCAATAACTTTTCCCGAGATGTCCCGTGCACTGTTTCCATCAGAGGAAGAGATGGTTTCCCCCATGGTGCGTCCATTAATATGGAAGTCAACAATCATCCGGGTACCGGAGGTACCATAGACCCTTTTCCTTTTAAGGGCCTTCCATATAGACTCCCTCGTAAGTTCCTCAGCATACACTCCCATAAGGCCAGCTGTTATGGCAGCCGGATCCCTTCTCCCCGGATGCCCGTTATGGCTGTCACCGGAGGCAACGATACCCAGCTTGTAGCCGCGGGCCAGGGCGTCTTGTACAGAGTGGTTCTCCTGAGGACGGTAAATCCCCCTGGGTGCACCCAGGTATTCACAATTACCATGAATAGAAGAGATCTCGGTTAAGGGCTGAAAGTCAGGATTATAATAATTCCAGTCATAGGCTATAGGGCCTCCCCCCACATGGTGGGGTACTGTGATGGCCTCTTTCCCCTCCAGGCATTTCCACAGGTCGCTGGGGGTGGCACTTTTGGGATCCCTGAAACTGTACACTGCTCCTTCTTCCGTGTGAAGGAACAGCACGTGCTGATGGCCGTAGGTCCAGCTCGTCCACTCATACCCCAGAAAGGTCACGAACTCTCCCGGACGGTAATAGGAGTCGGCCTTGGTGCGGATAAGATCCCAGGTCTCCTGATCCTCATCAAGGGGGATGAATCCATGGGCATCGTGAGAGGTCAGCGTAGCAATATCCAGCCCGGAAACGTCTCTCGCGTACGTATAAAAGTTGTCAGGCGTACCCGTGCCGTCACCTATTTGTGCATGTCCGTGGATATCTCCCCAGTACAAGTTATAGTCACGGGGTTTAGCAGTACACTTTATCGGATTGCTTACCCGTGTAAAGCCACTCACTGTATCTTCTGCCGTAATGTAATAGAGCCCCGGTTCTGTTATGGTACACTGAACCGTGTACCCCCCCCTGTCGGATGGCGTGAAGCGGTAGCCATCCTGGAGAGTCACCGCTGCAGCGGACGGTACGAAACGAATTGTACCCCTGTAGCTCTGTGCCATGTTATCGTTAGGGTCCACAGCAGCTATGGCTACGCTAAAAGGCTTACCCTTCTGAACAAGCGAGGGAGCAGTTACAACCAGACCGGCTGCGGCGGCAGGGAGGATAGTAATCCGGGGATGATCTGCTATCGCATAGAAGTGTCCATCCCCGTCCCCATCAACTTTGATAAAAAAATCTTCTCCCTCTTCGGCATAGGTATCACACCGGGCGCTTCCCAGCGGATGCTTCCCCCCTGCTGTATCACCATAGGTGATCGTAATAGTATCGTTAACGGTAAGGGAAACCTCCTTCGTCCTCACGACGATATAGTTCGGAGAGCCGATTACCGTGTCGAGTGTGGCCTTTTCGTTGGAAGTGGAAACAGTCGTGTATCCCGGGTAGTCTCGATTTCTATTCTGCGGCGGCGTCCAGCCCCAGTAAGGAGAGATGTGTAGCGCTATACCTCCACCGGCACTGATACCTTCTCTGCCTACCGTATAGACAATCTTCCATGTTCC
>CALJBY010000066.1 GCA_938024025.1 uncultured bacterium | reverse complement strand
ATGGTTTCTTTTACAATGTTTAAGGACTGGAGGATAGGAACGCCACTTTTAATTAAGGTCCCAAGGGTTCGCGCAAAACGGGCAACCTCGACTTTCTGCACCAGCGGTTTTACCATAATTAATTTCAGCTTGAGTCCATCCCATTTAAATTTCCCCTGTTCAGTTCCCAGATATCTCCTTATGCCGGCATAGGCTCCCACCAGTAAACCCAGTAGCAGCCACCAGTAGCTTTTCATAAATTCACTGGCGCTGAGCAGTAACTGCGCGGAAGCAGGAACCCCTCCTCCCACATCTTCAAACATGGCGGAAAATTTCGGGATAACGAAGGTGAGGAGCAGTACTATCGTTATGCCGCAAACACCGGTGAGCAAAAGCGGGTAGAGCATTGACGAGGTAATATAATCCTTGAGTTCCTGAGAACTTTCAAGGAAGTCCTCCAGACGTTCAAGGACGAGCTCTAAGACTCCTCCAGCTTCGCCTGCTCTAACCATATTAATATATAACTTGGAGAAAACCTTGGGATGTTTAAGCAAGGCATCTGCAAAGGAAATGCCTTCCTGGATACTGCTCAAGACATCGCTAACAACCCTTTTGAGTTCACTTTTCTCCGTTAAATCAGATACAATAAAAAGACTCTTATCCAAAGGTAAGCCTGCTGAAAGCAGGGTTGAAAGCTGCTGGGTAAAGGCCATAACATCCCGGGAAGAAACTCTTTTAAAGATCCCCATCAAATCAATATCAAGCGAAAAGCCTCTGCCCTTACTGGGGTTCCCGATTTTTATGGGAATATAGCCTAGCGATTGAAGCTTGGTGATGACCTCCTGCTTGGCAGGAGCCTCCATGAGTCCTTCAACAATCTTTCCCATACTGTCTGTAGCTTTGTAAGCAAAATCCGGCATTGCCTGTCCTCATTCATCCACTACCATAAAAAATCCAACCTCAAAGCAACCACATTCCAAACAAATCCAAAATTCAAATGATAAAAAATCAAAACTGAACCACGAAGAGCACGAAGAACAACTAAAGAATAAAGAAGTCAGAATATAACTACAAGGTTTCAGGTTGCGAGTAATCACATTTTGGATTTTTGATTGCGGATTTGGGATTTAAATCAGTTTTCACAATCCGCATTTACCAATCGCAACACTCCAGTACTCCACCCCTCCAGTTTTTTCTGTTTCCTGTTCTACTCCACCTGTGTTACCCGCAGCACCTCTGAAACGGTACTAACGCCGTCTCTTACCTTAGTCCACCCCGCTTCCCGCAAGGTCTTCATACCGTCTGACCGTCCCTTGTCCTTAATCACATTGGAAGGGGCTTTCTCTAAGATCAACTCCCGAATGTCGTCATTAACCATCAAGAGCTCATAGATACCCTTTCGTCCCCTGAATCCCGTACTGGCGCACTTTTCACATCCTGCCCCTTTAAAAATAGTGAGCTCACTTGCCTCAGACTGGTTTACCCCCAGCTCCTCCATGACACCGAGTTCAGGGGTGTACACTTCTTTGCATTCAGGGCAGATTACGCGTACCAGCCTTTGAGCCATGATACCTATCATGCTGGACGAAATGAGATAGTTTTCCATGCCCATTTCCAGCAATCGTGTTACCGCGCCGGCAGCATCATTAGTGTGCAGCGTGCTGAAAACAAGGTGACCCGTTAGTGCAGAGTGGATGGCGATCTCTGCTGTTTCAGCATCTCTGATTTCACCTATCATAATAACATCAGGGTCCTGTCGTAATATTGACCGGAGAACATTAGAAAAACTGAGTCCAATACTCGATTTCACCTGTACCTGGTTGACACCACCGAGCTGGTATTCAATAGGGTCTTCTACCGTAATAATCTTTTTTTCGGGGGAATTGATTTCACTTAAAGCGGCATAGAGGGTGGTCGTCTTTCCACTACCCGTCGGTCCTGTTACCAGGATAATGCCATAGGGACGATTGATTAAGTCCCTGAACTTTGTCAGGTCGTAATCGGGGAACCCCAACTGCTCGAGATCGAGAATTACGCTCTCCCGGTCCAATATCCTCAATACCACACTTTCCCCAAACATAGTGGGCAGGGTGGATACTCTGAAATCAATTTCTTTTCCCAGCACCCGTAATTTGATTCGACCATCCTGGGGGAGCCTCCTCTCAGCGATGTTCAGCTTAGCCATGATCTTTATCCTGGAGAGAACGGCGGCCTGAAGTCTTTTAGGAGGTGCTTCCACATCATGTAAAACACCATCGACGCGGTACCTGACCTTAAAGTCTCCTTCAAAGGGTTCTAAGTGGATATCACTGGCCCTCAGCTCAATAGCCCGGGTAATGAGCAGATTAACCAGGCGGATAACCGGTGCTTCCGAGGCAAGATCCTTCAGGTGATCCACATCACCTTCTTCATCGAGGGACAGGTCATCTGTGTCTTTCCCGATATCCTCGATAATCCTTCCCATAGAGCTGGTATCGGTGTTGAAGAGCTTGCCTACAGCATCAAGAATTTCTGCCTCACGGGCCAGGTTGATCTTAATGTCATAGTTGGTG
>CALJBY010000065.1 GCA_938024025.1 uncultured bacterium | reverse complement strand
CCCTGTCCCCCCCTCGTTATCGGTGTGGGAATAGGAGGGACCTTTGAGAAAGCTGCCTTAATTGCCAAAAAGTCCTTGCTGAGACCCGTTGGCAGCAAAAACCCGGATCCGGCATTGGCGACCCTTGAGGATGAACTCCTTGAGAAGATCAATGAACTGGGAATTGGCCCGCAGGGATTAGGGGGGAGCACCACTGCCCTGGCAGTGCATGTGGAAATGCATCCGTGTCATATTGCCAGTCTTCCCCTGGCAGTCAATATCAATTGTCATGCCAGCAGGCATAAAGAGATCGTACTGTAGGAAGTAGGATGACTGAACGTAGAGTAAGCACACCCCTGAATGATGACGTGGTACAGCAGTTGCGCAGTGGCGATAAGGTACTCATAAATGGTACCATATATACAGGGAGGGATGCCGCTCATAAAAGACTTGTTGCGCTGCTGGAAAAAGGTGAAGCATTACCCTTTGATATACAGGGTCAGATTATCTATTTTGTGGGGCCTACCCCGGCCCGGCCCGGCAAGCCCGTTGGTTCCGCCGGTCCAACCACCAGTTATAGAATGGATGCCTACTCACCCCAACTTATTGCCCAGGGGCTTAAGGGTATGATTGGGAAGGGAGCACGTTCCCCGGAGGTGATTGAGGCAATGAAGAAGTACAAGTGTGTTTATATGGTGGCCGTGGGAGGAGCCGGTGCCCTCATCGCCCAGTCCATTAAAAAATCTGAGGTTATCGCCTATGAGGACTTGGGTCCCGAGGCAGTCAGAAGGATGGAGGTGGAGGATTTTCCGGCAGTTGTGGTTAATGATATTCTGGGAAATGATCTCTACTCGGAAGGAGTAGCAAGGTATCGCAAGGAGTGAAGAGGGCTAAAAGAAAATGCCTAAAATGCCTAAAATTAAGAAAGCAGAAGACAGGAGAAAGCAAAAATCTAAAATCAATTTAATTATCATTACTCCATCACTCCAGTACTCCAAAACTCCATGTGCTTCTCACATCGAATATCATTGTTAACCCGTAAGGCGCAACCCAAAACTGCAGACTGACAACTGACAACTGATAACTGCAAAAGGGGGTATTGATGAAGGTTGAACTTTCATCGGAGAAAGTTAAAAGTGATTTTGTGAAGAAGGTGGAAGAACTGAGTGGTCAAAATATTCTCTCCTGCTATCAGTGTGGCAAGTGTTCGGCGGGATGTCCCAGCTCCTATGCGATGGACCTCTTGCCGAGCCAGGTCATCCGCATGGTACAGCTGGGCCTCCAGGATGAGATTGTGAATTCAAAGACCGTCTGGTTGTGTGCCTCATGCCTTACCTGCAGTGTTCGATGTCCACGGGGGGTTGATATTGCCGCCATATTTGAGGCATTGCGACTGGTGGTAACGAGAGATAAAGATAAGCTCAACTATGTGGAACCCTCTGAAATCACTGCTGAGCAATTAGAGGAATTGCCTCAGATAGCACTCATTAGTAACTTTAGAAAGTTTACTGGCTGAAGGAGCACTGTTTATGAAGCTTTTCTACTATCCCGGATGCACGGTAAAAACAAAAGCGAAAAACCTTGAAGCCTCTGCCCTCGCCGCCATGAAAGAACTGGATATTGAGCTGGTTGAGGTTGCCTCCTGGAACTGTTGCGGTACCGTATTTGGGATGTCTACGGATGATTTGCTGCATCAATTGGCACCCTTGAGAAATTTACTGCGCGTGAAAGAGCAGGGGGGAGATAAGGTGGTCACCATGTGTTCCATGTGTTACAACACCTTGAAGAGGGCCAATCACCTTATTAGAACAGATGAAGAGAAAAAGAAATTACTCGTTGATTTCATGAGTGAAGAACCGGTGCACTACGAAGGAGAAGTGGAGGTCCTGCATCTCTTGGAGGTCTTGCGTGATGTGGTTGGTTTCGAAAAACTTAAAGAGAAAGTGAAGGTTCCCTTACAAGGACTGAAACTCGATCCTTACTACGGGTGCATGTTGACACGTCCTCAAGAGATAGGCCTGGATAATCTGGAGAATCCGACCATCCTGGAAGATTTTCTGGTAGCATTGGGAGCAGAGGTGATAAAGGATCCGATGAAGACAGAGTGCTGTGGGAGCTATCATACGGTCAATGCGGTTGAGGTGGTGGTTGAACGCGGTTATGGCATACTCAATTCGGCTGTGAAAAAAGGAGCGGACGCCATGGTGTTGAGTTGTCCGCTCTGTGACTATAATATGGATCACCGGCAGAGAGAAATTGTAAAAAAGTACGTTGACTTTACTGGCATACCCATCTTCTATTTTACCCAGCTTCTTGCCATAGCGCTCGGTTTAGAGACATCGGTAAATCACTTTGATCTTAATTACGTTGACCCGCTTCCTCTCCTTAAGAAGAGGAATTTTGTTGCCTAAGAAATGTTCTCATGAATAAAATCGGTATTGTTATCTGCTACTGCGATTTTGAAATTGCCTCTTCACTGGACCTCGATAGCTTCACCGCTGCTTTACAGAAGGTGCAGGGGGTGAGTTTTGCGCGAGGCTTTAAAGGGCTTTTTGATACCTCCAACCAGGACGTGCTCACTGAATTAATTAAAAAGGAGAAACCGGATGGTATGGTGGTTGCCAGTTGTTCACCCCACATTCATCGGCAGATAGTGGAGGCGATTGTCGAGGAGAGCGGATTAGATAAGAGATCTTTTACAATGGTCAGTATCAAGCCTGAAAGTGGTAATGGTAAAGGAGCGAGAGATTTCTCTGAAGGTGCCATCGAAACAATTACGTCCGCTGTCAAGGAGTTACGCACCAGGAAGCTTGCTGCCGTCACTTCCATTCCCATGATAAAGAAGGCGCTGGTGATTGGAGGTGGTGTTTCCGGAATTCATGCGGCTTTGGATATTGCCAACGGAGGCTACGAAGTCTTTTTGGTGGAGAGAACACCCAGTATTGGGGGTAACATGG
>CALJBY010000064.1 GCA_938024025.1 uncultured bacterium | reverse complement strand
GCTTATACCTTTTACCAGTTGCAGGGGGATCCCGTGACTGTTTGCAGCAAAGGCATAGCCGTAGCCTTCCATATCTACCAGATGGGCATGTTGAGCCACACACTGAGCATCGTCCTCCGTAAAGATAGGGTGATCACTTGTGGCAAGGACAGTTATGTCCTTTTGTTTCAGGGTGAGGGTGAAATCGGGGAAAGATGATGAGAAATACTTATTAGGTTGTGGCTTGGAGAATTCTACCGGATCGTACTTTATTGCTTTGTCTACCACAACGATCTCCCCTAAAGAAAATGTATCACAAACGCAGCCGGCAACGCCGTAGTTTATGACTTCAGTAACAGGATGTCCGGTCAGTTCCCTCTGTTGTAGTATTTCAGACAGGTAGAGCGCCCCCTTAAGAGCACCCATGCCGGTAATAATAAGGGAAATGTTGTTTCCCCCATAGACAGCATACAAACTGCTCGTGTTCTGCCTGGTGAGGTGGTGATAGTCTATAAAAGGTTGTGCCTCTATCTGTGTGGCAAAAGCAAGGAGGATCATAGGTTATATTCTTTCAGCAGAGCAAAAAGTTTTTCCACGGCCAATCTTCCCTCTCCGTTAAGAGATAAGGAGTACTTATTGACGTAGAGGTCTATATGTTGTTGTATGACGCTGTCATCCAGTTCTTGCGCATGCCCTTTTATATATGCATACAATGGTGCATTGAAATCTTCCTTTTCAGATAAAGCCTTTACAATGGACTCATGTAGGGCCTGGCTGAATTTTCTGATGAAAGCGCTCGAAAGCTCTTTCCTGGCGATGATTACCCCCAGCGGCAGGGGCAACCCGTACCGCTTTTCCCACCATGTGCCTAAGTCTGCTACTTCTCTCAAACCATACTTTTCGTAGGTAAATCTCCCCTCATGTATTATGACCCCGTAATCGACTAAGCCGTTTTGTACCGCGGGCATGATCTCGTTAAAAGGCATGCACTCTTTCTTGCCCTGATTGTTTCCATAGAGGCTGAAAAGGAGATGTGCCGTAGTAGAGCGGCCAGGGGTAGCTACTGTTGCGTCTTTTAGTGGCGGTGTATGCTGGTTCTTTTTTGTCACCAAAAGGGGACCGCAATTATTTCCCAGGGCTGCACCCGCATCGAGGAGGGTATAGCGATCCATAACCTGCCAGGCGGCATAGAATGAAACCTTCGAAATATCGAGCTCGTGATACAGCGCCTTTTGGTTCAATGTTTCGACATCAGCGATGGTAAGATCACTCTCAAAGAGATTCTCCTTGAGAAGATGATAAAACATAAACGTGTCATTCGGGCAGGGTGAAAACCCCAGTTTAATCCGCATGTGCTACCCGTGTATGTATTTTAAGATTTGTCAAAGTATAAACCACAGAGAAGATAAATGCCTAAAATGAGCTAAAGTGCCTAGAATGCCTAAATTAAGAAAACAGAAGTCAGGAGTCAGAAATTTTTGTCATTAGTCAATTGTCATTAGCCATTGGCTAGAGACAGGAACAAATGACTAGTGACCAATGACAACAAGATTGAGCTCCCCCGCTCACATTACTCCACCACCCCGTTACTCCAATACTCCATTTTTCAAGCACACCACCACTTTCTAGATACGTTTATCATCCCCTGTGTTATCCTTGCATTCATAATGTATATGTGCTAATTTCTAAAATTTAAATCAAACCAGGATTAATTACAACAACAAAGTGCACTTCTTTATACGAGTTGGAGGGTCCAGTGGCTTTCAGAAGTTTGCAGGAATTCATTAATTATCTAGAGAGACATGGTGAGTTACACAAGATAACCACCGAGGTTTCAACTGACCTGGAAATAACCGAGATTACTAACCGGGTCACCAAAACCCATGGGAAGGCGCTCCTGTTTACCAATGTCAAGGATTCCCGGTTTCCCGTCATTACCAACACATTTGGTTCATTCAAACGAATCATGATGGCTTTTGGCCAGTCTCCTGATGAAATAGCGCAAAGGATAGAGACACTCACTAAAATGCAACTCCCAGACGGTATCGCCAACAAAATCAGGTTTATACCGAAATTAATTGAGCTTGCTAAAACTCCTCCCCGGGTGGTACAGAGAGCGCCGTGTCAGGAAGTGGTCTCTACCGAACCGGACCTCTCTACTATTCCGGTCCTGAAATGCTGGCCTGGGGATGGTGGCAGGTTCATAACTCTTCCCATGGTTATTACGAAATCATTAAAAGATGGGACACGCAATATGGGTATGTACCGCATACAGGTGTATGATAAAAACACTACGGGTATGCATTGGCATATACATAAGGATGGGAGAAATCACTTTTCAGAGTATGTAAAGGCTGGTAAACGCATGGAAGCTGCAATAGCCATAGGTGGTGACCCTGCAACTATTTACTCGTCCACCGCGCCGCTCCCCCCGGGAATTGAAGAGTTTCTTTTTGCCGGTTTCTTAAGAAATAAAGCACTCGAGATCGTACGATGTAAGACCGTTGACATTGAAGTGCCGGCCGAAGCTGAGTTTGTTATCGAAGGATATCTTGATCCACAGGAGCGAAGGGCTGAAGGTCCGTTTGGAGACCATACCGGTTTTTATTCTCCCATAGATGACTACCCTGTTTTTCATGTGACCTGTATAACGCACCGCAGTGATGCTGTTTACCCGGCAACTGTTGTTGGACCTCCTCCAATGGAAGATTATTACCTGGCAAAAATGACTGAAAGGATTTTTCTGCCGCTCATTAAAATTATAGTCCCGGAAATTGTGGATATGAATATGCCTGCGGAAGGGGTTTTTCACAACTGTGCTATTGTATCGATAAAAAAATCCTACCCCATGCACGCACAAAAAGTCATGCATGCACTCTGGGGAATGGGGCAGATGATGAACACAAAGATGATCATCGTCATGGATGAGGATGTTGATGTCCAGGATATGAGTACTGCTGCCTGGAAGGCATTCAACAATGTTGATCCCCAGCGGGACCTGATCATAACCTCCGGGCCGCTCGACGCACTTGATCATTCTTCGCCCTATGCACTCCATGGATCGAAGCTTGGTATAGATGCAACGAGAAAGATTGAAGGAGAAACAGAGCGCTCCTGGCCTGATGAGATAAAGATGAGTGAGGATATCATCAACCGTGTGAACGCAAAATGGAACGACTATGGTATTACTTAAACTCATTAGAGTCAGGGAAACCGTTTTTTCACTTCCACTCGCTTACATTGGCGTTCTCCTTGTCGCCGATGGAGTGCCTCCTCTCCACGTCTGGTTTTTTGTAACGACGGCTTTAGTGAGCGGGAGAACACTTGGTATGTGTCTCAATAGAATTTTCGACAAGGAAATAGATGCCAAAAATCCCCGAACAGCCCATCGCCTGCTCCCCACAGAGCAGATTGCCGTTTCTACGGTCATCGGGTACTCAATTGTATTTGCCGTTGTATTTGTCATATCTGCCGCTCTGCTCAACAGGCTGTGCTTCTATCTCTCTTTCGTAGCCCTTTTTCTGCTCATCACCTATTCATTAGTGAAACGGTTTTCTTCCATGTCTCATTTTTATCTCGGGGTGGTAGAAGCGTGTGCTCCTATTGGAGGGGCACTGGCGGTAGATCCTGCATTTTCTCCAAAGATACTGCTGATCGGGTTGTATGTAATCTTATGGATAGGAGGATTTGATATTATCTACTCCTGTCAGGACTACGCGTTTGATAAAAGGAACAAATTGTTTTCTATCCCTGCACACTATGGTCTTAAAAAAGCCCTTGTGTTTT
>CALJBY010000063.1 GCA_938024025.1 uncultured bacterium | reverse complement strand
TTAATGATGCCCGAGATGGATGGATTACAATTTATTGTGGAGTGTAGAAAAGTTAATCACCGCATTCCCATTGCAGTCATCTCCGGATATGGCGATATTAAAAATGCTACCTTTGCCCTTACCAGAGGAGCGTTTAACTTCATCACCAAACCGTTTACCCTCAAGGACGTAGAAAATATTATTCGAAAAGGACTCCGGTTACGGGAATTATCTCTCGGCACTGATAGACTCCTCAAGAATATCCGGAATCGAACAGAACTAACTATTCCAAGCTATACGCACCTTATCCCTTCAGTTACGTTTTACATTCTCAAAGAATGCCAGTGGCGTGGTATCGACAACGAGAATGTGCTCAACAATATTTCTGTATGCACCGACGAAATCCTGACGAATGCACTCATGCATGGCAACAAGGGGAATCCGGATAAAAATATTTCAGTTATATTACAGTTTCATCCTGAAAAATTTACCCTTACCATACAGGATGAAGGAGATGGGTTTGATGTCAGCACCTTTTCCCAACAGCTTATGGCAAACCAACTGGAGATCCCCACCAAAAGAGGACTCTTTATCGTCAAGTACTTAACGGATGAAATCTCTTTCAACAACAAGGGCAACGAAATCACCGCAACAATGTATCTTAACGATAAGAGACCAGTTCCTGAAGATAACTAAGGGCCCCCTGTTGCCCTGTTGTATTCGTACATCCTTTCATCCCAGGCATGCTACAACCCCCTGGCAGGGGTCACTGATGGTACCGGCAAGCAGTGAGTCCGGCGAAGCATATCAGGTGATGTTGTACTCCTCAATCTTTGTGTAAAGCGTTGACCGTGAAATGTTAAGCAACTGTGCTGCCTTTAACTTATTGCCCTTTACGTGCTTCAGCGCCTCCGTTATCACTTTCATTTCAGTCCGTTTAATGATAGTGCCTAACGTACATCCATGCCAGTTATCACTTGACAGCATGTGATGTCCCTCTGTCTCTCTTGTAACCTCCATTGGCAAATCCTTTGAACTGATCACATCATTATCACAGAGCATAAAAACTCTTTCGATAAGATTTTTGAGCTCCCTGACATTTCCTGGATAATTGTACTTGATAAGGCAATCTAAGCCCTCCCCGGAAAGGCTCCTTGTGCTTCCATTCTTCCCATTTAACTTCTTTATAAAATGTTCTACAAGGAGGGGAATATCCTCCTTTCTCTCACGTAAAGCAGGCAAGTTAAGAGTAAGTACATTGATGCGGTAATATAAGTCCTTCCTGAATTTACCCTGAGCAATCAACTTTTTTAAATCTCTATTAGTAGCAGCTATAATGCGTACACTTACCTTTCGTTCTTCAGTACTCCCCACTGGCCGAAAAGTCCCCTCTTCTAATACTCTCAGTAATTTAACCTGGGTATCCAGCCTCATTTCTCCTATTTCATCTAAAAAGAGTGTACTCCCTTCAGCTAACTCAAAAATGCCCCTTTTATCTGTCAAGGCACCAGTAAAGGCACCTTTCACGTGACCGAACAGTTCTGATTCCAAAAGGTTTTTATTCAAGACAGAACAGTCCAGAACAATAAAGGGGTAACTGTGCCTTTTACTCGTGCAGTGAATGGTATGGGCCAGGAGTTCTTTACCCGTGCCCGTTTCACCGGTGATGAGGACTGGTGATTCGGTATCCTTCATGTTTTCCAGAAGCTTGTAAAGCTCCTGCATTGATTTGCTCTTGCCGATGATAGCATGGTAGTGATACGTCGTTTGGATGATTTCTTTCAAGTGAGCGATCTCCTTTCCCTTCACTGCTGTTTCCCTTACGAGCTCTTGAATGCGAAGAAGAGCCTTTATTCGGGCCAGTAGTTCTTGTCCGTTGAAGGGCTTTACGATATAGTCATCTGCCCCTTCTTCCAAACTTGCTATTTTACACGCTGAATCCGCCTTAGCGGTTAAGAAAATGAGGGGGATTCGCCTTAAGGATGGATTCGCTTTTACTGTTTTACAGAACTGGTAGCCATCCATCCGGGGCATTATGATGTCTGCAATGATCATATCGGGAACGTAGCGTTTGAGTTTTAACAACCCTTTCAAGCCATTTTCTGCGGTAATCACATCATACTCTTTTTTTGAGAATCCCCGTAACATACTTCCGCACATCCAGGTTGTCATCAATAAACAAAATCAACTGTCTTTCACCGGTGGGCCGGTCCTCTCTTATTTTCCCCCCTTCATAACCAAGGTCAGCGAGTTCAATCTCGCTTTGAGAAACGATAATGTCATCTCTGTATTCCTTGTTGTGAAAACGCTCATGGAGGTAACCTTTTCTCACGGGGAGACAAATGGTAAAAGTGCTCCCTTTGCCGTAGCTGCTTACAACCTTTAGGATACCCCCCTGCAACTCAATGAGCTCTTTAGCGAGGGACAGACCAAGTCCGATACCTTCATGCTTTCTTAAGCAGCGCCTATCCACCTGCTTAAAGCGTTCGAAGATGTGTGGTAGATCTTTTCCGTGGATCCCAATACCGGAATCCTGTACAGAAATGTTTAGATAATCACCGTCCTCCTGGCGGGTAGCCTTCTCCACTGCAATCGTTATGGAACCTCCCACCGGGGTAAATTTAAAAGCGTTCCCTATGATATTAAAGAGTGCTCTCTCCATCTTTGCCGAATCAATATAGACGGGGGCATACACTTTTCCCACCATAGTAAGGCTAATATTTTTCTTCTCTGCTAAAAAGGTAAAGGCATCCACAATACCCGACAGAAATTGATTTATATCTCTTCTGGCATTACAAACACGCTCACCCCCTGCTTCCAAACGGGCAAACACCAGCAGGTGATTAACCAGCTTAAGCAAACGTCGATTGTTCCTTAATGCCAGTCCAATCTGATCCTGAACCCCTCTCCCCATTTTCCCGTATTCTCCCCGTAACAGCTCTTCCAGAGGTCCTATCGATAGCGTTAAAGGGGTCCTCAGTTCATGGGAAATAGTAGAAAAAATTTCAAAAAAATCCTTGGCCTTCCTTACTGATGCTTCCCGTCTTTTTCTTTCCCTGTCATTGTCGGAAAACTTTTCTTGCATTTTTTCTTTTACCACATTGTTTCCCAAGCTAGATTGAGTTATAAACTAATGTATGCTGTAGTTTTTCTCGCAACATCATCTTCTCGTGCATACGTCAGTTATTGACTTAAGCAAAATGCATGCTCAACAAAGGGTGGTAGGACAATAATAATGGCCTTTAATTTCAACCGATTGTCTAAAGTTCCCCACAAAAAAACCAATGCACGTGTGCGCCTCTGATCATAAATAAGGACGTTATGCAGCATAAACCTTTAACTATTTAATTTTATTTTATTTTTTCATGTAATACCATGACTACATAACGTGCAAAAAATGGGCAGTTTGGCCTTTACCCGTGTTAAGAAACGGCACCTTATGACTTCAGAATAGGATACCGTGAGTTTTTTATTGACATCATATTTTGTTTTGTTTTATCTGGATTGAGGAATGAAAAACACATTGGAGTAATGGAGTGATGGAATAATGGAGTACTGTGAGCAAAGAGCATAGGGCATGGTGCAAAGGGCAAAGTGTTATTTCTCACTTGCACCGTGCAATTCATGACCTGCAACCTGCAATAAAGTTTGTTGTAGTTTTATTTTGACTCCTGTTTTTTAATTTAGGCATTCTAGGCAATTTAGTGCATTTTAGGCATTTGTATTTTTACTCTGTGTTTTGGCTGTGATACTACTCTAGTACCTACAAGGAGTGCTCTATGAGACACCGTGCAAGGTATCTCACCATTAGTTTCTTTATAGT
>CALJBY010000062.1 GCA_938024025.1 uncultured bacterium | reverse complement strand
CCACCCACCAGTGGGAGAGCAAAGGTAGCAGGCTATGATGTTACTGCACATTCCAGGGAAGTGCGCAGAAGAATAGGGTACATGCCTGAAACGGTTCCCCTCTACCCCGATATGAAGGTGAAGACCTACCTCACTTTTGTTGCTGAAGCGAAACGTATGGATGCCCAGCTGCGAAAAAAGAAAATGGGCATAATCATGGAACAGTGCGGAATTGCACATGTTGCCCATCGTCTGGTTGGCAATTTATCGAAGGGGTTTCGGCAGCGCGTCGGTTTGGCTCAAGCACTCATCAATGATCCCGAAGTGCTTATTCTTGATGAGCCTACCATTGGGCTTGACCCTAAACAGGTAGTTGAAATCAGAGAACTTGTTAAGGATCTTGCTGGTGAGCGGACCATTATCCTGAGCTCTCACGTGCTTCCAGAGGTGAGTATGACCTGTGAACGGGTAATCATCATCCACGAAGGGCGGGTGGTAGCGGTTGATACACCTGAAAACCTGATGGCACGACTCCAGAAAACAGTAAAAACAGAAATTCATATCAAAGGGGTGAAGCAAGAGATTGGAGACCGGCTGAAAACCATTCCGGGTGTTATCGCAGTAGTGGAAAAGGAAGAGGTGACTCCCGGGATATTTTCTTTTGAGGTAGAAGCAGCACAAGAGGAGGAAATAGGTGGTGAACTTGCTTCCCTGGTTCACAACAATAACTGGCAGCTGGTGGAGATGAGAGCAGTCAAGATGAGTTTAGAAAATATATTTATTGAACTCACGAAAACAAAAGGGGCATAGCTGGTGAATTTTTATCCCATTTTTAAAAAGGAATTGCGTTCTTATTTTTCGTCGCTCATAGCCTACGTTATTTTGACGGTCTTCCTCATTATTTCAGGGTATTACTTTTATACCGATCTGGCACTTTTCGTGGTGTGGGGTGGATCCAGTATTCAGGAGGGTTTATGGCAGCAACTGTTCCACGACATACGGCTCGTATTGCTGCTGACGATTCCTCTCCTTACCATGCGGCTTTTTGCCGAGGAAAAGAAACTGGGAACTATTGAGCTGCTGTTTACCTATCCCTTCAGTGATGTTGAGATCCTGTTGGGCAAATTTTTGGCCTCCCTTGCGGTGTTTTCGCTCATGATAGGCCTTACCGCTCTCTATCCTATCCTCCTGGCCATTGTTTATGAGGTAGAGGTGTGGCCTCTTGCCGCCAGTTACCTGGGTGTATTTCTTCTCGGTGCCGCCTTTATTTCCTGTGGGATTATGGTTAGTTCCCTTACTGAAAATCAAATTGTAGCGGCCCTGGTTTCATCGGGAATCATTCTTGCCTTCTGGTTTATTGACTGGAACGAGGCAGCGATGACCCCGATATTGGCAGAGGTGCTCCATCATGTCTCTTTCTTTGAGCACTTCTATAACTTTGCACGGGGAGTTATTGAAACCAAGGATATCATTTACTTTATACTGTTTACCTTTTTCTTTTTGTTCTTAACATTACGTTCTTTAGAATCCAGACGATGGCGAGGTATGCGGTGAGAGTATTTATCAATGTTTTTGGCTTCCTGGCAGTAGTAGTTGTTCTCGTTAGTTTGGTTATCTACCTTACGGTAGAGAGTCTCCTTACGGCTTCTGCCATCGGTTTGCTTACGGGCATGATTTGCCTTCTTATCTATATTGCGGTGAGCTTTGAACGCCTCAGCAGTTTTCTTTCACGCCAGTCCACTAAATATGGGTTAAACCTTCTGGTGTCCGCGGTTGTCCTGCTGGTGATTATTGGTATTATTGAGGTGATCGCAGCGAGACATAATAAACGCTTTGATCTCACAGACGAGCAGGTGCTGACGCTCTCACCCCTCACAAAAAAGGTCCTGCAGGCTTTAGAGCAGGAGGTCACGGTAACCGTTTTCTATCAGAGGGACCAAATCTTTGAATTTAGAGACCTGCTTAAACAGTACGGTGATGAAACTGAAAAGCTCAGCTATCAATTCTTTAATCTGGACCAGAACCCCGGTAGGGCCAAAGAGTTCAGAATCGGGAGCTATGGGGGTACCGCAGTTGAATCCGGGGGGAAGCGAAGAACCTATCCCTACTGTACAGAGGAAAATGTTACTAACGGTATCATCACGGTAACCCGGGAGAAGGAAGAGGTTGTCTATTTTGTTACGGGCCACGGTGAACGTGATTTTAAAAGTCAGGATAAGCGGGATGGATACAGTAATGTAGATGCTGCCCTCGAGATGGAAGGCTATACGGTAAAGACCCTCCTGCTCTTGAGAGAAAAAAGAGTCCCGGAAGATGCATCGGTTGTCATTGTGGCCGGTCCCCAGGAGGATTTTTTGCCCCCTGAGCTCAGCGCTATCAGCGAGTACCTTGAGAGGGGAGGACGTGTCCTGCTGTTACTTGATCCCTATACGGTGCCCGCTCTGCTTAACTACCTGAAGGATTATAATATTCTCGTCGGTAACGATATGGTTGTCGATAAGGAAAGCAAACTGGTTGTCGGTGACATCTTTTCGCCCGTGGTACCCTTCTATAGAAAACATCCCATTACAAGCAATTTTGATATTGCTACGGTTTTTCCACTGGTGTGTTCGGTAGAAGCCCTGGATCCACCCCAGTCAGATAAGGTAGATGCCCAACCCCTGGCGCGCACGAGCCCCGATAGCTGGGCAGAAACCAACCGGGAAAGTATTAAGGAGGGTACGGTGTACTTTCAGGAGTGGGAAGATAAGAAGGGACCCGTTTCTGTCGCAGTTGTCGCCGAGATCAAGGGTACAGTGGCCAACACGGGTACAGAAAAAGCAGCGGGGGAGGGCAACGGGCAACCATCGGCACCAGTGGGACGCATGGTGGTCCTGGGAGATTCTGATTTTGTGAGCAACCTCTATTTTGCTGTTTTGGGTAATCAGGACTTTTTTCTCAATATGGTTAACTGGTTGGCAGAAGCAGAAGAGCTCATTTCCATCAGGCACAAGAAGAAGGAGGCGTACCCCTTTTCACCACTCTTTTTAACAGAAAACCAGAAAAAAATTGTCTTCTGGTTTGCAGTTGTTATTCAGCCCCTTTTCATCTTATGTATTGGGATATTCATTTATGCCCGAAGAAAGGCACGAGGGTAGTGGAGGGGAAGAACAGCTCTGCCGCCCGGCGATTGTCAGGGGTGCGACCTGCCGTCAGATAGAATGATAAGGATTGGAAGATGATAATTGACATACACAATCATATTAGCCTGAAAAGCAGTCCCTATTACCTTCCCGTTGATGAGTATCTCAAGGCAATGGATGAATGCGGGGTTGAAAAGGCGGTTATTCTGGGAAAAGACTACGGAAAACTGGGAGACCGGCAGCAATCAAACCTTCCCGATGAAGAGACTGCCACTTTTGTAAAAGCACATCCTGACCGCTTCATTGGCTTTACAGCAGCCCATCCCGACAGAGGTGTTGAGCAGAATCTGGAAAGAATTGAACGTGCAGTGAATGACCTGGGCTTAAAGGGGATCAAGATTAACCCCCACGCCGGGCACTACCCTAACGATGAAAGGCTCTATCCCGTTTTCGAAAAGGCAACGGAACTTGGCGTTCCCGTAATGTTTCATACGGGCATTAAAGCACCTTCAGAAGGTACCCGTGTCAAATACTGTCAGCCGATTTACCTTGATGATGTAGCAGTAGATTTTCCCGATATGACTATAATCATTGCCCATGCCGGATATCCCTGGGTGGAAGAAACCATACTCGTTGGACTCTATAACGGAAATGTGTATGCTGACATTTCAACCTTAACCCAAATAGAGGGGGTAATGGGCTTTGAGGTTATGCTGCCTACCCTGCAGAAACTTACCGCTTCATGGGGGGCACAGCGTGTTCTCTTTGGCTCCGATGGGATTTTTAATATGGAAGAGACACTCACGGCAGTTAAAAGCGCGGATTTTCTCTCTGATAGTGACCGGGAAAAGATTCTGTGGAAAAATGCGAAGGAGGTTTTACAGTTCTAATGCCTGAGGAATATCCTGTGCTGACTCAGGCAAGCACGTTACTTACCAGTGGCACCATAAGCGAGCCAATACGTTCATATCCC
>CALJBY010000061.1 GCA_938024025.1 uncultured bacterium | reverse complement strand
CTGCGATGGCATCAACATTACAGTAGTCTATGCATATGCCGCATCCGATACACTTCTCCTCATCAACAACGATTTTATGCTCCTGATCACTCATAGCCGTTACTCTCCCAGCGCTGTTTTCTTATCAACAACCATCTTGTTAAACTCTTCATTCTCATCGTAGTAGTCCTGCATCCCGTAGATATAGGGAACCAGTGCAAAAACGTGGTGACGTGCCAGTTCCATGTCACCTTTGACCAGCTCAGTATAAGTGTACATCATTTTTGCCTCGAGCGAATTGTCTACCACATCTAAAAGTACTTTGGCCTTGAGTTTCATTCCAATCTGGGAATCGGGATTTTCTCCCTCTTCAACCACTATCACCCCCTTATCCAAACGGGTGGTCACTGCCGGCTGGTCATCTTCAAAGCGCCAGAAGATAATATCGTTATCCAGCTCCACCATCTGGGCTATGAACTCCTCATCTGCATTCACCAGTTCAGCACCCCTTACCATTATTTCAAGCATTGACGCCATACTATCCCTCCTTTATCTGTTAAGAATTATTATTTAATTACTGTGGAAATATCCTTCTTCGTGTTCTGCGTGGTTCCAGTTTTGGGTTTTGGAGTACTGGAGTGTTGGGTTTTTATATTGTTAGGCTTGCTGGCTGGCAAGCCACAGGATGTTGACTTCTTTATTTTTTAGTTTTTCTTCGTGCCCTTTGTGGTTTAAGTCTTTAATTTAGGCATTCTAGGCAATTTAGTGCATTTTAGGCATTGCTTTTTGCCTTCTGCCTCCTGACTTCTTTTTCATTATTGTTTTAGGTGTATCCCAGAATACTCTTCTTCCCCAGTTCATCCCCCAGTGTACGCATCAAGACCGAGCCCAGGGGATCCCGCTGCCGCAACTGGGTCTGAAGGATTTTCTTCCGTCTGATTGCGTACTGTTTGTACTGTTCATCCTTCACCGGTTCAGCGTTCTTTACTACCTTCACCCACTCTTTGATGTACTCAATCTCACATGCGAGCGCCCTGCCCCGTTGTTCTCCCGGACCGTCAAAGATGTGGTAAGGACCCTGCATAGCCCGAAACCACCTGTAGGTAGAATTAGGTCCAATGAGGTCCTTGTATTCATTGTATACCGGCTCAAGTCCATCCAGGTACTTTTCCCGATACCACTCGTATTCCACACAGTCAGCGATTGGCAGCAGATCAATGATGATGTGAAGCCGCTTTTTTGATTCCTCCCAGGCAATAATCAGTGCGGGAAAGTCATAGTCATCAGTGGGCCACCCCACCCAGCTGCCGCCGGCTATGCTTCTGGAGATCAACAACCACATGAGGGCCAGCTTCTCTATCTTATCATTGTAAAAATGACGGAAGGTCCCTACCGCCATGGGCTGTTTGACCATCCCCTGCACCGGCGTTAAGTCTTCACCCTCAATCTCCGTAAGGGTTTTCAGGTTGAGTTCTTTTAAAAGAGGCCAGGTGCTCTCAGGAAAGGTGTGTGGTTCAAAACCCTTTGGCTGCCACAGGCTTTTTGAGTCAAATCCAATATCGGTTACAAATTCACTCATTTTCCTCCTCCCCGGTTATGATTGAATATTGTAAAAACAAAACCACAGAGAGCACAGAGCAAAGAACATTAAATCAATGAATAAAATAATTTTCCTCCTCCTCAGTGTCCTCTCATTTTTTAACCGTGCATTATTTTCAGCGGAGATCTTTTTCGGTTTACAGAATAGAGTGAGTGCACAGAGGTTTGTTGGAATATTTATGCTCTGTGTTCTCTGTGGTGAAATACTCTCCCTGTTCACCATAGTCTCCTTTTTTTAATAAAACTCTTAATGTCATTTCGTCACTATTTAAATCGATACCCGATGAGGCGGGACGAATTTCCCACCACCACCACCGAACCAATATTATGAACAATAGCCCCGATAATAGGCCCAATCTCACCCGTTGAGGCAAGGATAAGGGCAACACCATTGATTGCAATAGAGATAAAAAGGCTCTGCTTGATAATGGATACCGTCTTGCGTGAAAGTGCTATAGCTTCAGAGGCCTTGGTAAGATCATCACCGGTCAGGGCAATATCCGCCGCTTCAATGGCCGCATCAGCACCGATAACACCCATGGCAATACCCACGTCTGCTTCCACCAGTGACGGGGCATCATTGATGCCATCCCCCACCATTGCCACCTTTTCTCCCTGGCTCTTCAATTTCTTTACATACGCAAGTTTTTCTTCCGGAAGAAGATCTGCCACAATCTCGTCGAGACCCGCTCCTTCCGAAATCGCCTGGGCAACCTTTTGAGTATCCCCGGTTAACATCAGCACCTTCTTGATGCCAACCTTCCTGATATCCTCAATAGACTGGTGGACGTCTGCTTTTAATACATCCGCTATGCCGATACCACCCACAATCCGGGCATCATGGCCAACCAGCACGCCGGTTGAGCCCGTCTCAGAGACATCACTTAAAAAGGTCTTGGCCTCAGCTGAAAGGGGTATACCTTTTTCAGCAAAAAGCCGCTCGTTTCCCACCATAATCTCTTTGCCGTCTTTTCCGGCAACAATACCCCTTCCTACAATAACCTCGGTTGTGTCCGGATCGAAAGGCCATGCCTCTTTCTCTTTACACTGTTTTAAAATCGCATCAGCAAGAGGGTGCTCCGAGTGTTTTTCCGCAGTGCCGGCCAGACTGAGCACTTCATTCTCCGGCACTCCGCCAAAGCCCCGGACTGAACGGACAGCCGGG
>CALJBY010000060.1 GCA_938024025.1 uncultured bacterium | reverse complement strand
TGCTCCCGGGGATAGGGTCCATCTTCAGGTGGACACGCACAAGCGCACCGCTACGGCACGTAACCACACGGCAACCCACCTGTTGCAGGCAGCGCTGAGGCAGGTACTGGGAGACCATGTAAAACAATCAGGCTCGCTCGTAACACCTGAACGCTTCAGGTTTGATTTCACCCACTATACAGCCTTAACCAAAGATGAGCTCCTCACGGTAGAAAAGCTTGTCAATCAGAACATCCGGGAAAACTATCCGGTGGAAACCTCCACTATTCCCTATCAGCAGGCTATTCAGTCGGGGGCACTGGCCCTCTTTGGAGAAAAGTATTCTGACACGGTCCGCACCGTTAAGGTCGCCTCGGTGTCTATGGAACTCTGCGGCGGAACCCATACACAACGAACCGGCGATATCGGCCTCTTGAAAATAATCGGTGAAAGCAGTGCAGCAGCAGGTATCAGGAGAATAGAAGCGCTCACCGGGGAAGAAGCCATCACCTTCATCAAACAAGAGGAGCAGACATTACGTGCCCTCACTGCACTCCTCAAGACAACACCTGAAGAAATAGTTTCTAAAACCTCTAAATTGCTGGAAGAAAACAAACGGCTTCAAAGGGAAGTTGAAACCGTGAAGCAGAAAATGGTTACACGCGGTGCAGATACGATTTTGAGTCAGGTAAGAGAAATAAGGGGCATCAAGGTACTTGCAACCCGTGTTGAAGCACAAAATCCGAAAACCCTGAGAGACATCGCCGATCGCATTAAAGATCAACTTCATTCAGGTATTATCATTGTGGGGGGAGAAGGTCAGGAAAAGGCCTTTCTGGTTGTTGTCGTTACAAAAGACCTGACACCATCATTGCATGCAGGAAACATTATACAGGAAGTGGCACAAGGTATTGGCGGGAGCGGAGGTGGCAGAGCAGATATGGCACAGGCAGGAGGAAAGGAAAAGGACAAACTGGATGAAACGCTGGAGCGGGCATACCCTATCATAGAAGGGATGATTCCATAGCCCCTCTTTAATTCCCGTTTTCCATTTCCTCCCCGTCGAGAGAACGATCTAATAAGCGTTCCACCTCATCGGTGTATTCGCTTTCAGGATAGTCGTTCCTTAATCGCTCCAGGGTTTCCCTTGCTTCACCCGTTTCATTTAAGTGCTGACAGGTTTTTGCCAGATACAAGAGGACCTTATCTTTTTCCCGAATATTCGGGTACGCTGGTATCATTTTCACTAATCGTTGCTTAGCAGCCCAGTATTCCTTGGTTTTATAGTAGAAAGACGCGATGTAGAAATCATGCTCAAACATCATTTGCCGGCAGATTGTATATTTTCCCATGGCCTTACCCGTAAAGGGACTGCTTGGATACGTCGATATCAGAAGGCCAAAATGGCGCGAGGCCTTTTCAACAGGCGTCTGATCCCGGTCAATAGATGCTCTCTGTTCAAAATAACACATGCCCAGCTGAAAAATGGCATAGGGCACATCCGGGTGGCTCGGATGAAGACGTTTAAATTCTTCATAGAAATGGACAGCTTCTACGTATTCACCACTAAAATAGTGAATGTCGGCTAATCTGAGCTCAGAGAGAACGGCGTACCGGCTGAGAGGAAATTTGTCTCTTATTTCAGTGAAAACCGGTTTTGCCTGCCAGTAATCTTTTTTTCTATAGAATTCCATGGCTTTGTTAAAATAATAATCATCAGTCTCCGGGTTTCTGACTTCAGTTTTACCCGCACATCCCAGGCAGAGCATGAGTACCACGAGTAACCAGATACACTTTTGCGGAGCAGCACGTACCATAAAACGTCCCTCTCTTATCTCGGTGAAAAATGCAAAACGATAGACAAACCGGCACACAGGAACCAGTTAGTAAATGTCTTACACCACCGCAGCAATTAAGTCAAGTTTCTCCGTTACAAGGACACCTGTTTATAGAATGGGTTCCACCCCGGTGGAGCTGTAGAGCTGATGACGCTCAGGGAAAACCCGACGATGCATTTTGAACCCCGGTGCTTAGCTACCACAATCGGCAGTCTCCCCATAGACGATGCCCGTGAGGCAACTAAGCTCGTTTTGACCTATACGCCCCGGATACCTTCCTGGGTTCAATTAGCCAAGCGGCCCCAGGAAGGCATGCTTGTTCAATTTACGGAAGGATTACCCGGTCTCACCCGGTCTGATCAAAAGGTGTACTTTGATACGGAAGCTCCCGGATTTCAAGATGACCTGTTACTCTTCTACGAACACTACCTCGCCGCTGCCGAAACCCAGCCATCTACCGCCATAGAATCATTTGCCCTCACCCCCGGTTATGCTGAAGGATTTCACGTCTTCCTTGAAGCGCTCAATCAGGGGACAGGTCATCCCGTCGCGCTGAAAGGTCAGGTTACGGGCCCCTTTACCCTGGCCACAAGCTTGACCGATCAGGCAGGAAAGAGCTCTTTTTACAACCCCCAGCTTCGAGATTGCATTGTAAAAATGATCTCATTAAAGGCACAGTGGCAAATCAAAAAATTGCATCCCTTCGGTGTTCCTGTTATCATATCTATAGATGAACCTTCCCTGGTGGGTTTTGGCTCTTCCGCCTATCTGGGAATTTCTGCAGGGGATGTACAAAAAGACCTTAATGAAATCATCGCTCACATACACAGTCATAATGGCTATGCCGCCATCCACTGTTGTGAGAATACTGACTGGTCCATGCTCCTTGCTACCGACATTGACATACTCAGTTTCGATGCCTACAGCTATTTTGATAAAGTCCTTTTGTACCCTGAACCCCTAAAAGCATTTATTGAGAAGAAGGGAATAGTTGCCTGGGGATTGATCCCCACTTCTGATCCAGCATCATTACAACGGGAAACAGCCCCTTCTCTCATTCGAAAATTTCAATCTCATCTGAAGCACCTCGGGGAACAGAGGATAGACACTGAACAAGTCCTCCGCTACTCTCTCCTTACTCCCAGCTGAGGAGCAGGGTCGCTGACCCCGGAAGACTCCGTGAGAGTCTTAGAACTACTCAAAGAAGTTTCCCAGGAGCTACGAAGGCTCTATCACGTTTGATTGTAAAAAAAAATAGACGGCGATCCATGAAAAAAGTTTCCACAAAATATGATACCGTTTTACTGGCAGGAGACACCGGTGCAAGCCGCACCATACGTGGCCGCAATAAGTCTTTTCTGGAAATTAATGGTATCCCCCTTCTTCTCTATGTACTTAAAGCCCTGGAAAAAGCAGAGCGGGTCAACCGAATATGTGTCATTGGCCCTCACGACAATCTCCTGAAAGCCCTTGAGGACCATCACAGCTTTCTGGAACATACGAAAGATATTACCATCTGCCAACAGGGTGAATCTCTTTTTTCCAATGCGTGGAAGTCTTTTCTCCACCTTAATCCGGAAGCTCAAGAGCTCACCTCAGTTGACACACAACAGGCTGAGAAAACCGTATTTTACCTCTCGGGAGACATCCCTCTCGTTACTCCCTTCGAGATTGACACCTTCCTCACGCTCTGCGATACTGACCGATACGACTATTTTCTCGGCGTTGCGCCTGCCGAAAATCTGCGTAACTTTTACCCCCAAAAGGGTAATCCCGGTATCAAAACAAATTTTTTTCATATTAAAGAAGGGCGGTTCCGTCAGAATAATCTCCAGTTGGTAAAACCCCTTAAAGTTACCAACAGACATTACATACAAAAAGTGTATGATTATCGGTATCAAAAAGACCTCAGCAATATTGTCAAGCTCGCCTTTGAATTCTTCAAGGGCCATGTGGGATGGGATGGATTTCTGTGTTATGTGCTACTGCACTGGCATCAGTTTCTCTCCCGGATTCACATAAATCCCCTCACCCTTCCCACCCGCAAGGTACTTCCCCGGAGCTTTATAGAAAGCTGCATTTCCCGGGTGCTGGGTACTCGTTTTGCAACAACCATTTCACCCTTCGTCGGTGCTGTACTAGACATCGACAATGAAAAGGATTACACAACAATGTGCACCATGTTTTCTTCCTGGCAGCACTATCTACAGGAAAGAGAGACAGCTTTTAAAAAAGCTAAGCACGCTGTACCGTTACCTTCCCGGTCAAACAACAATGCTGCTTAGGATCACCTGTTCTGCAGTGTAATGACCCGGTAAACCGGGTAAGAAACCAGTGCACCGCTGATCATTTCATAAGGATGTAGTATGCCTCATAAAAAAACCGCACTCACTTTCTGGGGAACGCGAGGCTCTATTCCCTCCCCGGGTAAAGACAAATCAAAGTATGGAGGGAATACATCATGTATCGAGCTGCAATTCCCCAATGATCAGCTCATCATTCTCGACGGAGGAACGGGTATCCGAGAGTTGGGAAATACACTGGTGATGAGAAATAAACAAGTGCGTGCTTCCATCCTCCTCTCACATTATCACTGGGATCACATTCAGGGACTGCCTTTCTTTGCACCTGCCTATAATGCCAATAATGCCTTAACCATTTATGGTGCCAATCACCCCCAGTTTCCTCTGGGGAATGTCCTGTCCAGTCAGATGGAATCCATACACTTTCCGGTAAAAGCAAGCTCTCTTGCTGCACATATCAGCTTCAAAGAATTATCAGCAGAAGTAAGCTGTTTTGAAGATGTCGAGGTGCGCATCTTACGGGCTAATCACCCGGGAACAACCTTTTCCTACAGCTTCAGCTTTGACAATCACAAACTCGTCTACATGACAGACAATGAACTCCTCCCAAACACTGCCCAGGCAAAAAGTCACATTGACTATACGCGAGACAATTTTATCCGCTTTATTCACGGTGCAGATACCCTCATTCATGATGCCCAGTACAGTGGCAGGGAGTACGAAATAAAAAAAGGCTGGGGCCATTCCCACTGGAGAGAAGCCCTTACCCTGGCGGCAGAAGGTGAGGTAAAACAGCTCATCCTCTTTCACCATGACCCCGACCACAACGACACGCTCATTGATACGCTTGTCAAAGAGGGCACAGCACTGCTTAAAGAGATGAGCTCTTCCACCCGGTGTTCTGCAGCTATGGAAGGCTCCACGCTCTATCTTTAACCGTTCGGGGGGCGCTTCCTCCTCTTCGGAGGTACCGTCAAAAGTTGCATGAAAAAAGGAGAGATCAAGAAACCACAGAGTGCACAGAGGCTGACCTAGGGTTGGAGTGTTGGAGTACTGGAGTGATGTAAGCTAGCTGGCCAGCCAAATAGTTTTTCTCCTGACTTCCTTATTTTTTAGTTTTTCTCTGCGTTCTTTGCGCCTCTGCCTGCCCCGTTAAATGTACTTTATTCATTTATTGGGGGTGATCCTCGCGGAGTAACAAATGTGCCCAGATTAAAAATTCGTTCCCATGGACTATTTAACTGGGGCGGTGATTTTTATTTTGAATTCTAACTTCTGTTCTTTCATTTTAGGCATTTGAATGCTCTCTAGTTTGGTTTTGACAATACTCTTTCGGAGAGTGAGGGGCACACATTAAAAGCTTGACACGTACAACGCAATACTGTTGTAATAAGAAGAAAGATGCGACATGAAGCAGGCGATAATCCGCTACCGGAGCAGGATACAAGCACCATCCTCACCGCCTGCAACAGTACCATTAACCGCAAGCGCGGAGTGTTTACATGATAGAAACCTTATCAACCAACCTTGAAACTGCTATCCAATCTGCTCCCCTTCTTGCTATAGGGATTTCCCTGGCGGCAGGTATCGCCACCAGCTTTACCCCGTGCGTTTATCCCCTCATACCCATAACAATCGGATTCATTGGTGCTAAAGGGGCAACAACCAAACTAAGGGGCTTTTATCTTTCTCTCATGTACGTGCTCGGTTTAGCCACTGTCTATGCATCACTCGGTGCCTTTGCTGCACTAACGGGAAAATTTTTCGGACAGATCCAAACTAATCCCTGGATGCACCTTGTGGTAGCTAATATGTGTATCATTTTTGGCTTGGCCATGCTCGACGTGATAACGATTCAATTTACCTGGCTTGACCGGTACACCACGGCTGAGTCAAAAGGTAAAGGGGGTATAACCGCCCTCATCATCGGTGGATCGTCAGCGCTCATTTCGGGTCCCTGTACGGCACCTGTTCTCGCCATACTCCTCACCTACGTGGGTACCAAGCAAAATGTACTCTTCGGCATAGGCATGCTATTTTCCTATGCCCTGGGGATGGGTTTTCTTCTTATTGTAATTGGAACGTTTACCGGACTTCTTGCCTCACTGCCTCAATCGGGCCAATGGATGGTGAGAATCAAAAAAGGGTTTGGTTTAATGATGATCGGTGTGGGTGAGTTCTTTCTCATCAAGGCAGGACAACTCTTAATCTGAAGGGAGTAACCATGGAGAACGCAAAACTTTTTACCGTCTTACGCTTTATCGTCTTTAGTACTATCCTCACCTTTCTTCTTGGTTGTCCTTCCAAGCAGGAGCCCACCCAGACCAACCAAACGGCCCCTGGCTTCTCACTTAAAACCATAGACGGAGAAGACATCAGTCTGAACAGCTATCGAGATAAAAAGGTTGTACACCTGGTCTTCTGGGCAACCTGGTGCCCTTCCTGTCTCATGGAAATACCGAAGCTAAAAAAACTCCATGAAGCAATCGGAGATAAGCCGTACGAAATAGTATCTATTGATGTCGGCGTTAATGATTCGGTAAAGAAAGTGAGACAGGTACAGGAGCGCTATCAGCTTGCCTATAAAATGCTTTTTGATGAAGAAGGAGAGGTATCAAGAAAATACGGCATTATGGGTGTCCCCACCCACTTTATCATCAACAAAGAAGGGGTAATCATAAACCGTTTCAATCAACTACCCGAGGACACGACCGCCTACCTGGCACAATTCTTCCCCTCTTAAAAAAACTATCGGTCCCTCCCGCATCACAGAAAAAGAGCACCCTTCAGAACTGCTGGCAACCGTTCATGCCCACGGGGGTGCTCTCTTATAAGGTATGTGCTTTTCCTAAGCCGCTACCGTACCTTGGCCTTTGGTAAAGGTAATCTCGCGTGATGGGGAATCCACGTCTACCTCTATACAATCACCTTC
>CALJBY010000059.1 GCA_938024025.1 uncultured bacterium | reverse complement strand
TTAGGGGAGCCCTGTGTCGCAGGTGCAGTGCAATTACAGGGGAAGGCACTTTCCTATAATAATATACTCGATACGGATGCAGCATTGGAAACGGTAAAAGAGTTTGAAGAAACCGCAGTCGTTATCATCAAGCACACCAACCCCTGCGGTGTCGCCATATCGGCCACGTCACTGGCCGATGCATATCGTAAGGCGAAATCCTGTGATCCTGTTTCTGCTTTCGGAGGCATCGTTGCGCTCAACAGGCCTGTTGATGAAGATACAGCAAAAGAGATCAGTGCAATCTTTACGGAAGTTGTTATTGCTCCGGAATACGGTGACGGCGCCTTAAAAATACTGAGTGCTAAAAAAGACCTCCGCCTCTTACGGGTGCCCCTCACTCCAGGTTACAGCCAGCAGGGGTTCGAGATGAAAAGGGTGGTCGGTGGCATGCTCGTGCAGGAAAGGGACTTGGGAAAAATAGCAGACATGAGACAGTGCGAAGTGGTAACGACAAGAAAACCAACAGCTGATGAATATGAGGCCCTGGCATTTGGCTGGAAGGTCTGTAAACACGTTAAGTCAAATGCCATTGTCTACACCCTCAAAGATCAAACCATCGGTGTCGGCGCGGGCCAGATGAGCCGAATCGACTCTTCAAAGATTGCAGTCGATAAAGCTCAGTTCCCCATTAAGGGGACTGCTATGGCATCAGATGCCATGTTCCCCTTCAGGGATAGTGTTGATGCGGCAGCCAAGGCAGGGGCAACTGCAATCGTCCAGCCCGGTGGCTCCATACGGGACAAGGAGGTTGTCCAGGCAGCCAACGAAGCCGACATAGCAATGATCTTTACCGGCATGAGACACTTTAGGCACTAAAAAACACAGGGGATAGGGTAGCAGGAAGAAGGGTGCAGGCAAAAATGCTTAACCCTGACCCTGCCAGCGCAACCCTGCACCCTAGGAAAGAGGTTATTATGAAAATTCTGGTAGTAGGAGGCGGTGGACGGGAACACACCCTGGTATGGAAGGTTGCCCAAAGTCCGAAGGTAAAAACTATCTACTGTGCTCCCGGTAACGCCGGCATAGCTGAGCATGCTGAATGTATCCCTATAAAAGCTGATGAAATAAAAAAGCTTGCTTCCTTCGCACACTCGAGAGCAATAGACCTCACACTCGTAGGGCCTGAACTTCCACTCACCCTGGGTATTGTTGAGGAATTTAAACGTTATGGGCTGAGAATTTTCGGGCCTGATAAAGATGCTGCGATTATTGAGGGGAGCAAACTATTTGCAAAGGATTTGATGAAAAAGCACAACATCCCCACAGCAGACTATGCCACCTTTGACTCACCACCGGAGGCGATGAGCTACCTCAGAAAACGGGGCACCCCTGCTGTAATCAAAGCTGATGGATTGGCTGCAGGAAAAGGAGTAGTACCCGTTCAAAGCCTGGACGAAGCCGAGAAGGTCATTGATTCAATGCTTACCCAAAAAATATTTGGAAAAGCAGGGAATCAAATTGTGATTGAAGATTTCCTCACGGGAGAAGAAGCTTCCTTTATCGTCTTCACTGACGGACATACCATCCTTCCCATGCCCTCCTCCCAGGATCACAAGCCAATTTACGACAATGATCAAGGTCCCAACACGGGAGGCATGGGTGCCTATTCCCCCGCTCCCGTTATAACCACAGCGCTGCAAAAAAAGATCATGGATGAAGTCATGACCCCTGTTGTCAGGGGTATGGCTGGGGAGGGAAGACGCTTTAAAGGAATCTTGTACGCTGGCTTGATGATCAATGGAGAAGACATCAAGGTGCTGGAATTTAATGCCCGCTTCGGTGACCCGGAAACACAACCCATCTTAATGAGAATGAAAACAGACCTTGTCCCGGTCTTCGAAGCAATCGTTGATGAACAGCTCGATAGGATATCTATCCAGTGGGATGAAAGACCGGCGGTGTGCGTCGTTATGGCATCAAAGGGATATCCTGGAAGCTACCAGAAAGGGACTGCCATAGAGGGGCTGAAGGAAATCCAGTCCACCGTCAACGTAGAAGTGTTCCATGCAGGCACTGCTTTACAAGACAATCGCGTGGTTACCAATGGCGGTCGGGTGCTGGGAGTAACGGCATTGGGTGACACCATTGCAGAGGCTATCGATAATGCCTATAGTGCAGCTTCCCATATTCACTGGGACGGAGCTTACTACAGGAAAGATATTGGGAAAAAGGCACTGAACAGAAACAAATAAGAAACAATGCCTAAAATAAACTAAAATGCCTAAAATTAAAAAATCAGGAGTTCTTCCATTACTCCAATACTCCAACACTCCAGAATCCTCTGTTAAATGGGGGACGTTGGTTCTTTCGCAACTTAATTTTTAAATGGGGGACGTTGGTTCTTTCGCAACTTAATTTTGGCTTGTTAGCTTGCTAGCTTTAAAAAACTCGTAACCCTTATAAGGAACGCCCGTGGGAAATGAATGGTTTGAAGAAAGGAAGGAGCTCTTTTTCAAGAATCTCGTCCATTACTTTTTAGAATCGAAAATCTTCTTTGATGAGCTCTACCACAACTATAAAAAAAATGGGGCTGTCCCCTTTGAACGAATGGATCTCTGGGTTGGCAGTGAAACCAAGAAAGGCCTCCTGTGGAAGGTGAAAGATAACTCCCACAAACTTTTCAGAAATACTGAGTCCAAGATCAGCTTGAGTGAATATCTTTTTGATTGGTCCCTGGGATCTATCTTCCACGAAGGAATGAAACTCAAAGAAGATGCCTATCAACTGGAAGTCTATTTGCCCAGCTATAAAAACATTGATACTCCCAAGAAAATAGAAGAAATCAAGGAAATCCTGGGGGAATATATCACGGTTATTGAAAAGGCAACCAGCAATCTGGATGCTGAAATGGAAAGCATCAACGATCTCTTCTCAAAAGCCGTGGAGAGGCTCAAGGAACTCCTGGTCAACCATGCTCACAACGGACTGACGCTGCGATTTCTCCTGGAAAACAAAGAGCTCGTGGAAAAATCCCTCGGCACAATGAGCTTGCAACAACTCATCTTGTCTCTCTACCCCCACCACCCTGAACGTGCCTACCTCATGGCAGGTACCAGTTATCTGAATGGAGGATGGTTTAAGGAGGCCATACACTGCTTTAATAAAGCACTCGAGATCAATCCAAACTCTTCTGAAGTAAAAAAACAGTTACAGGAAGCAGAACAGAAATTATCACCGGGAGAAAACACATGAAAAAGAAACTGGTTGCTATTGTTATGGGCAGTGATTCTGACCTTCCTGTTATGCAGGAGGCAGGAAAAATACTGGACGAGTTCAACGTGGGATACGACATAACCATATCTTCTGCTCACAGATCTCCCGATCTCACAGCAGCCTTTGCTAAAAATGCTGCTCAAAAGGGGTTTGAGGTAATTATCGCCGGAGCCGGTGCAGCAGCTCACCTTGCAGGTGTTATTGCCTCAAAGACTACCTTACCGGTCATAGGGGTTCCTATCGACTCTTCTTCTCTCAAGGGCCTTGACTCGCTCCTTTCAACAGTCCAGATGCCAGGCGGGGTGCCCGTTGCCACCATGGCCATTGGCAAAGCAGGTGCCAAAAATGCAGCAATCTATGCAGTTCAAATACTTGCTCTCAAGTATCCCGAGCTCAAGAAGAAGCTCACCCAGTACAAGAAACGCCTTGCCAGTGGCATCTCGCAAAAAGCTCGTCGGCTGGCCAAAAGCCTCAATAAGTGATCTGTGAGACCAGGAATGTCTCTCCTCATAACACTAGACCCCGATAAACCCGATGACAGCATCCTGAAAAAAGTCATCACCAGCATCATTACCGGGAAGACTGTTGCCTTTCCCACTGAGACATTCTATGCCCTGGGAGTTTCTGCATATAATAAAGCGGCCATTGAGAAGGTGTTTACCATCAAGGGCAGGGATTACACCATGCCCCTTCCCCTTATCATTGAAGGGGGAGACATGCTACGGGAAGTTGCCGCTGAGATCCCGGCAATAGCCCATTCCCTCATACAGGCATTCTGGCCGGGGGGCTTAACCCTCATTTTTAAGGCATCACCAAAAGTCCCTGCAATCCTCACAGCTCACACCGGCACCATAGCCCTCAGGCAGTCTTCCCATCCCCTTGCCCGTTTGCTGGTCGCAGGTTCCCGGTGTCCCATCACTGCCACCAGTGCCAATCTTTCAGGAGACAGGAGCTGTTCATCCGCACCTGAGGTAGCGGAAAGTCTTGGAAATGAAGTCGATCTCATTATTGACGGGGGTCAAACGGAAGGGTTACTGCCGTCAACCATCGTTGACCTGACCGTTGCTTCCCCTCGCATAGTACGAGAAGGGGTTATCGGCAGTGAACGCCTGCAACCCTTTATTGGCTAAAATCTTACCAAACATTTCCTTGCGTACAATGACCTTTTGTACCGGGCATGAAAAAGGGCAGAGGAAACCGTTCCTCCGCCCTTGTGTGCAAAAACAATTCTTACCTGTTCAAATATTAGTGTATTTCGTCATAAAGAATATTCGGCCATGCCTCGTAAACAAACGTAGTATCATTATAGATACCGTTCCAATCGCCGTCCATAGGTGTGGTTAAACTTCCATCCCCGTTAGTATCACCCTTATAATCGTCATCCTTATAAGAGGTAAAAAATACATTCGTACCACTAAAAATATTCCCATAGTGATTTATTGTACTATCCGGGGTAAATTTGACAACAACCGTATCTCCGAGGGTGAGAGATGCATAATCCAGTACCCATAAATCGTTGTCATCAAGCACAAAAGCAACATCAGTTTCTTCCCAGCTTATATGGTTTCCGATATCATCCGGATACTCAACAAATACACCATTATAGGTGTTTGTTTCAGACGGATCATCGGGATTCTCAAAGGTATTTGAATCATCCAGATCGAACGTCGTGTTGATATAAAGAGGCCGCTCATTATCAAAAAAGGTATTCCCGGTGATAACAGTCCCCGTAAGAGCAGTCGAGGCATCTAAAGCACTTCCACTATTATGCGCAAAAGTAGCATTTGTTATTGTTGCTATGCAATCCCACGGTTCAAGAACGGTATCTCCCCCATAGTAGAACTCACAGTAACTAAAAACCGAACCATTGTTTTGTATATAAATGCCATCCCAATCTCCCGGCAAAGGAGCAGTAACACTGCCGTCACCATTAGTGTCACCCCCGTGCTCATCATCTTTATAGGCAGTAAAAATAATGGGTTCAGCAGGGGTTCCATTGGCAATAACGGTTCCATCGACGTTCATAGCAGGACCTTCACTTGGATCAAATTTGATAATTGCACCTGGTTCGATTTCAAGGGTTGCATTAACCCAGAAATCAAATGCTTTAATTACGTAAATTGTTCCACCCTCCCAGGTGGTGTTGGAGTCTATGTCATCACTGATCACCACAAAAGGTGGTTCCCCAACGGTAATGGTTATGTTTGCGGTACCTGTTTGATTGTTAGAGTTGGTCGCACTCAAGGTAATGGTATGGACCCCCTGTTGAAGCGTACTGGTGGCAATAGATATTCCCGTTCCTATTGGTCCATCAATGCTTGATTCCCAGACCAGGGAGCTACCGGTTAAATCACCCTCCATAATATCTCTTCCCGTCCCGGTAAAGGTTATTACGTCACCAAATCCGAAGGTCGCCCCGTTTTGGGGAGCAGTTATCTTAACAATGGGTATACAGCCTGCCAGAGACAAGAATAGCACCCCTACCAAAACGTACCTTACATACTTTAGCCCTCTCATAGTAACCTCCTTTCCTGAATCGATAAAAAAAGCTTCACCCTCGCTGAAATCACCATAACAGCGCAGGTGAAGCAAACCAGACCTGTTTCATGCCCTTGACATAACCAGCCATGCTTTACCGTCCCTCCTGTAGTATTTAAAGGATACAGAATGCATGCAGCAAGGTCAAGGGAAAAATTGGATTACAGGGTCTTGATTGAAGCAATCATTGTAATGTGGTATAGTAGTAACACGTCTTAAAGCTGAAGCAGGGAGGGATTTATAAAAAAGACTTTACTTATCTATTTTTTTTGATATAAGAAAGGCGACTTTCACCAGGGTTTATGGCCCCCTGTTACCCTAACCCCGGATAATAAAATAATAATAGGCTTGTTTTCATCGCGAGAGACTATGAAGAGCACTCACAATGTAAAAGAATTGAAAGAGAAGGCCTACCAGGTAAGAAGTGACATCCTGGATATGCTTAACCGGGCAGGTTCAGGCCATACAGGAGGGTCCCTCTCCGCTGCAGATATACTCACCGCCCTCTATTTCTCACAAATGAATCACGATCCCAAAAAGCCAAACTGGGAGGAGCGAGACCGGTTTGTTCTCTCCAAAGGCCATGGCGCCCCGGCTCTCTATGCTGTTCTGGCCCGTTGCGGATACTTTGATCCGGAAGAGCTTAAGTCATTGAGGAAGCTGGGAAGTATGTTGCAGGGACATCCTGATATGAACGCCACACCAGGCGTGGAAATCTCAACAGGGTCTCTCGGTCAGGGACTTTCTATCGCTAATGGAATGGCGCTAGGACTAAAATTAGACAAAAAAAGCTCACGGGTTTATGTCCTCATGGGGGATGGGGAAATTCAAGAAGGTCAGATCTGGGAAGCTGCAATGAGCGCAGCACACTATAAAATTGACAATCTCTGCGCTCTTGTAGATTTAAACGGCCTGCAGATTGACGGGCCGGTGAAGACAATAATGAATATACAGCCGATTGCAGACAAATGGCAATCTTTTGGATGGCACGTTTTTGAGGTAGACGGACACGACCTGGAAGCCATCCTGGATGCACTCCATAAAGCTGAAAAAATCAAAGGGAAGCCCTCCATCGTTATCTGCACCACGGTAAAAGGAAAGGGAGTTTCCTTCTTTGAGAACAAAGTTGAGTATCATGGTGTTTCACCTACAGATGAAGAACTTGAAAGGGCTTTACAAGAATTATGAGCATAAAGGCTGAAAGGAGTGAAGAGTTGACCAAACTTCTAGGCACACGAAATGTGTATGGGGAAGTTTTAGCTGAATTAGGAGAACACTATGAAAATATTGTTGCCTTAAATGCAGACCTATCCGGTTCAACTAAAATGGAACTATTTCATAAAAAGTTCCCCCATCGATTTTTCAACATGGGTATCGCCGAACAGAATATGATCGGAACGGCCGTAGGACTGGCAACAACCGGTAAAATACCCTTTGTCAGTACATTTGCCATCTTCGCAGTCGGTAAACCCTGGGAACAAATACGACAATCCGTCGCCAATCCCAATATCAATGTAAAAATAGTGTCTACCCATGGGGGGATTACCGTCGGGGAAGATGGTGCTTCTCATCAAACGATTGAAGACATAGGGCTCATGCGCATCCTTCCGAATATGGTGGTTATCGTTCCAGCTGACGGTATAGAAACGAGAAAAGCACTACAGGCAATAGTTAAACATCGCGGTCCCGTTTACATGAGACTGTCCCGCATGCGGTTCCCGGTCCTCTATGATGAAAGCTATGATTTTACCATCTCCAAAGG
>CALJBY010000058.1 GCA_938024025.1 uncultured bacterium | reverse complement strand
CAACTCCCCGTGGGAGACGGTAAAGGTGATATCTTTAAGGGCCTCTACCTGCTTGTGATTCATCCCGTAACTTTTACTGAGGCCCTGTACCGCAAACAGTGGTTCTGCTCGTTCATCGGGAGGTGAAGGATTATTCATAGCGCAAAGCCTCCGCAGGGTCTAATTGTGAAGCCTGCCAGGAAGGATAGAGGGTGGCCACAAGGCTTATACTTATAGCAGAAACGATTACCAAAATCAAATCTCTGGGTGTAATCTTTATAAGGAGATGAGATATGTAATAGACGTCAGGTGGCAGGGCTATGATATGATAGGTGTTCTGCAGGGTTGCGAGTAGCATGCCGCCTACTATTCCCAGGAAAGTGCCTATGAAACCAATGATGAGCCCTTCGAGGACGAATATTTTCATAATACTAAACGACCGTGCACCCATTGATTTAAGGATGGCAATATCCTTGTACTTGTCATTGACTACCATAATGAGCGTTCCCACGATATTAAATGCCGCAACGAGAATAATGAGGATAAGGATGACAAACATAGCCATTTTTTCAAGTTTTAAGGCTGCATACAGATTCTTGTGCATCTCCATCCAATCTCTCACCTGATAGGCGATACCCAGGCGTTCTTCAATGCTTTCTGACAGCTGTTTAACGCCATAAATATCTTCAACTTTGACTTCTATTTCTGTGGCCACATCTGGTTGATTGAAAAACTGCTGTGCTTTAGTCAGCGAGATATAAGCAAGTGAGGAGTCGTATTCGTACATGCCTGAATCAAAGATTCCCACTACTTCGAACCGTTTAGATCGTGGTATCATACCTCCCGGGGTCATCGTGCCAAAGGGAGAAATGACCTTAAGCTCATCGCCACAAATGACGCCCAGGATCATAGCCTGTTCCTTGCCCAGAATAACCCCCGGCAGGCCAGCGGGTGATAGTTTTTCGAGATCAGCCAGTGATCCCTGTTTGATAATAGAGCCGAGGTTCGTTACGGTGGGTGCGCTCGCTACGTCGATTCCCTTAATCATCGATCCCACCGTGTTTGATGCTGAGGTGAGCATGACCTGATTGTAGATGGCGGGTGTCGCAGAAACAACACCGTCTACGGTCGTTACTTCCTTTATAATGTCTCGATAGTTGGGAATGCCAACGCCATGCTGGGAGATAACCAGGTGGGACTTTGCACCTAAAATTTTATTTCTCAGGTCATCACTGAATCCGGTCATAACTCCCAAAACAATGATGAGCGCCATAACACCGATTGCCACACCACTGATGGAAATAAAACTGATAACGGAAATAAAGGTTTGCTTTCTTTTTGCATTAAGATAGCGCAGGCCAATGAAAAGTTCATAGGGTATGTTCCACATTATGGTTTACCTTTCGGGTTTTAGGAGAGGAAAGAGAATGACGTCACGGATGGAGGCAGCATTGCAGAAGAGCATGACCAATCTGTCGATACCTATTCCTTCACCTGCTGCAGGAGGCATACCGTATTCCAGGGCCTGGAGAAAATCTTCATCCAGCGTAGTTACTTCCCCGTCGTCTTCATGTGAAGCACGTTGTTTTTCGAAGCGTTCCCGCTGGTCGATGGGGTCATTTAACTCTGAAAATGCATTGGCTATTTCCTGGCCGTTAATAAAAAGCTCGAATCTGTCTACCTCTTCAGGATTACTGTCGTTCCTTCGTGCTAGGGGAGAAACTGCCGTTGGATAGCTGGTTATAAAGGTTGGCTTGATAAGGCGATGCTGTACCACCTGTTCAAAAAGTTCGTTCAGCAGGTGCCCCAGACTATCCTGGGGAGATGATGGAAAGCCACACTCCTTCAGCGCTTGAGAAGCCAGCTCCGGGCTTTCAAGAACAGGGGGCTCTATCTTTCCGTAGTGGATTATCGCTTCTTTCATGCTGAGTCGCTGCCAGGGGGGTGTAAAATCTATTTCCTTGTCGAGATAAGGAATAGTAAACGATCCGAACACGTGCTGAGCTATATGACAGATCATCTCCTCGGTTAAATCAATGAAGTCCTCATAGGTCGCATAGGCCTGGTAAAACTCGAGCATGGTAAATTCCGGATTGTGCTGGGTAGAAACTCCCTCGTTTCTGAAATTTCGGTTGATTTCAAACACCCGTTCGAACCCCCCTACGAGAAGACGCTTTAAATAGAGTTCAGGGGATATGCGCAGATAGAGATCGAGCTTATAGGTGTTATGGTGGGTTTTGAAGGGGCGGGCAGCAGCCCCCCCTGGTATCCCTTGCATCATGGGGGTTTCGACCTCCAGAAATCCCTTCTCCTGAAGAAATGTCCTGATCAGGTGAATAATCTTAGTCCTTCTGTAAAAAACCTCCTTTACCTCCGGGTTCATCAGCAAGTCCAGGTAGCGTTGTCGATATCTGGTTTCAATATTTGAGAGCCCGTGCCATTTTTCTGGCAGGGGCCGTAAGGATTTAACTAACAATTGCAGCTGGCCTACTTTGATGGTAAGCTCCTGGGTGCGTGTGACGAACACCCTTCCCTGTATGCCGACAAAGTCTCCCACATCCAATTTCTTGGCGAGGGTGAAATCGTCATCACCTAACACATCTTTCTGAAGGTAGGCCTGCATAGTGCCCGTGCGGTCTTGTATGTGTATGAAGGCTGCTTTCCCGAAATTCCTCAGAGACATAACCCTTCCAGCCAGGGAAAACTCTTCTTCAATTTGTTCCAGTTCACCGGGCTCCAACTGCTCAAAACGTTTTCGCAACTGCTCAGTTGTGTGCGATACGGTAAAATCGTTGGGAAAGGGGTTGCTGCCTTCCCTGGTACATTCCTCCAGTTTTTTCCTCCGCACTTCCAGTAACGTGCTTGTTTCTTTCATGTTCTGCCTCCCCATATAAAAAAACTCAGTAATGTTATCTTACCCGCATTACTGAGTCAAGGCAAATATCTGTACTATACTGCTCTGTTAAGGATAGTATGAGGTGGGTGCGTACACCGGGAGAGAAACGTGATAGAGCACCACCAGGTGAGCGTGGTGGCTATTAACCGACAGCACCAGCCATCTTGAAGATAGGTAGGTACATGGCGGCAAGCATAACACCGATAGTCCCACCTAAAAAGACCATCATAAAGGGTTCAATCAGAGAGGTCAGTGCATCTACCGCTGCATCTACTTCGTCTTCGTAAAAGTCTGCAATTTTTTCTAACATGGTATCGAGGGCACCGGTTGATTCACCAACGGAGATCATCTGGGTTACCATAGGTGGGAAAATACCACTTTTGCCGAGGGGTTCAGCAATGGTTTTACCTTCACTGATGCTCGTCCTCGTCTCTAAGATGGCCTGCTCGACAACCTTATTTCCAGAAGTTCCGGCTACAATTCCCAACCCGTCAAGGATCGGTACACCACTCGACGTCATTGTGCCCAGGGTCCTGGTAAAACTGGCACATGCTGACTTCTTTAACAAGGGTCCAAAAATAGGGAGGCCGAGGAGCGTCTTATCGACTGCAAACTTACCTTTTTCAGTTGCCCGAAATCTGACAAAGGCGAAATAGAGCAGGGCAAGGGCAACGAGGATGTAGATAATGTTGGTTCTTAAAAAATGACTGATATCCACCACCATTTGTGTCAGGTAAGGTAATTCCCCTCCTAATCCCTCGAACATTTCCTGAAACACGGGGATTACGAAAATGAGGAGAATGGCTATAACAATAATGGAGATTGTTAAAACCACACTGGGATACACCATTGCACCTTTTACTTTGCTCTTGAGCTTTTCAGCCTTTTCAATATAGGTTGCGAGCCGTGCAAGAATGGTATCGAGCATACCACCCATCTCACCTGCTGCCACCAGGCTTACATAGAGATCGCTAAATATCTTAGGATGCTTTTTCAGCGCGTTGGAGAGCGTTGAACCACTTTCAACATCCCCTCTAATTCTTCCGATGGCCTTTTTTAGAGTGGGGTTGGGTTCCTGGGAGCCAAGGATATCGAGTGCCTGGATGAGTGGCAGTCCGGCATCAATCATCGTTGCAAACTGTCGGGTAAAGACTGAAAGGGTTTTACCACCGACTTTAGGCTGTAAAAAGGAGATATTTTCCAGGAGATCCTTCGGCTTTGTTTTTACCTTAGTGACCTGAATTTTTTGTCCCCGTAACGTTGATTTGACTGCAGCTTCATTTGCTGCCTCCATTTCACCTTTCTGTACAACTCCCCGAAAATTTTTTCCTTCCCATACGTAGACTGCCATTATCTCTTCCTTTTTTTTATCGTTAGAAAGAAGTACCACTGTATTTTTTCAATCACTCTTCTAGGAAATTACCAGAATAACTTTCGCTAATTAGTGCCTGAACTAAAAATCATGCTCAGGCCACATCCGCATAGCGAAATCAGAAAAAAGAAGCAAATTCGAATAGCAGATGATACCCTGTCCTAACCCATGACGTTGAAAGGCGTATGTTTTATGAAGGGGGACATGCGTATTGTGGTTATTGTTTTGCCCCGCTTTGGTACGACGTGGTTACAAAACGACATTGATCGTTTTTTTCAAGATCGAAGTATAGTGAATGTCGTTACGAAAAGGTCTGGGCCAGGGATTTAGCTTGCCCGGTTAAATAATCTTTCCATGTAACTTAGGGTGCTTCGGATTTCCCATTTTTAACCACCAATGGGGCTTTCGGTTCAGCACTCATGAGGAATGGGTAATCCGCAGTACTTCTTCCGGCGTGGTGAGGCCCTGTTTCATTTTTTTGAGGGCACTGGTTTTAAGTGTGGACATGCCCGACTTGACCGCTTCTTTCTTAAGATCACCGCTTGATACCCCCTTAAGTATGAATTGTTTAATCTGGTCATTTAAGAGCATCAGTTCGTAGATTGCAATGCGGCCTTTAAATCCAGTGTTGTTGCAGATTGTGCAGCCTGCTCCCCTATAGAAAGTAGTAGCGCAATAGTCCTCAGGTCGTATGGCCAGTTGAGGGTATGTGTGCTCAGGTATGGACATCAGTGTTTTACATGCAGGACAAATTTTTCTCACCAATCTTTGAGCGACGGTCAGCATAAGGGAAGAGGAGATGAGATACGGTTCAATGCCCATTTGTACCAGCCGGTTGATCGCGCTCGGGGCATCATTAGTGTGAAGAGTACTCAAAACAAGGTGACCGGTCAGGGCGGCTTTGACGGCTATCTCGGCTGTTGTATAATCACGGATTTCACCAACCAGAATGATGTCAGGATCCTGCCGTAACAGTGCCCGTAACACCGCCGCAAAGGTTAGACCAATCTCCTCATGGATTTGCACCTGATTGACTCCCGCGAGATTATATTCTACCGGATCTTCGACCGTGGAAATATTTTCTGAAGTTCTATTGAGCTCATTGAGGGCAGAGTAGAGGGTAGTGGTTTTGCCACTTCCTGTTGGTCCCGTGACCAGCACCATGCCAAAGGGATAGTGTATTACCTGTTTAAAATGCTGTAATTCATCTGCCTCAAACCCTAACTTAGTCATATCCAATTGGAGGTTTGACTTGTCAAGCAAGCGCAGTACTACCTTTTCACCGAAGATGGTGGGGAGAACGCATACCCGGAAATCGACTCTCTTACCGTTCTCCATGGTGACGTTAATCCGTCCATCCTGGGGCAATCTCCTCTCTGCAATATCCAGTTTTGACATAATCTTAATACGGGAGGTAATGGTATTTTTAAAGTGTAACGGCGGATTGATTGTGTCGTAGAGAACCCCATCGATGCGAAACCGTATTCTTAAAGCTTTCTCATAGGGTTCTATATGAATATCACTGGCGCCCTTCTGTATGGCATCACAGAGCATTTGATTAACCAGGGTGATGACCGGTGCCGCCCCACAAGAAGAGGTGCGATTGTTTGCGTCGATCGGTTTCCCTTCTTCACTGAAGTCTACCCCTTCATTTCCCCGGGGGGAGAGAGGACTACCTGAACGGGCCGGTAGGTCATACTGTTCATCCAGAAGCTTTCTAATAGTTGTTTCCGTTGCTGCAGATACTTCGATACGATAGCCCGTTAAAAATTTAACATCGTCAATGGCAAAAATGTTTGAGGGATCTGCCATGGCAATAAGGAGCGTCGTCCCTCTCAGTGAGAGGGGGAAGATAAGGTATTTGTAGGCGAGGTCAGGTGGAATGAGTTTAATCACCTCCGGCTTAAGGGTGTAATTATGCAGATTAAGCGAGGGGATTTCATAGTGCCTGCTCAGGAAAGAGAGCAAGCCCTCCTCCTTGATAAAACCGAGTTGTACCAATGCAGAAGCGAGCTGTTCACCAGAATCTTTTTGTTTTTCTATGGCTTTTT
>CALJBY010000057.1 GCA_938024025.1 uncultured bacterium | reverse complement strand
CAGAATAGTAATACCCCGATACGGTATTGTCATAGCACCGGTATCCTATGTAAAGATGCAATTCCTGCTGGCGAAGTATGGTGTGTTAGGGTACCTGGGGAAAGAAAATCCCATTGTTTCCTGGGTATCTCATAAGGATATTGCCCGCATTATGGATATGTTCATATCAAATGATACATTAAGCGGGATTTTCAATGTGTCCTCCCCGAAAACAGTAACGGCTGATGAGATGACCAGGTGTTTTGCAACGGTAATGCATCGCCCGGTGCTCTACAGAGTCCCTGCAGCACTCTTGAAGCTGTTTTTGGGACAGCGGGCAAAAATTTTCCTCTATCCGCTGAACGTGTTTCCAGCAAGATTACATGAAGCAGGTTATCAGTGGGTAGACGATGATTTTTTAACCGCTCTCTATGGAATAAAAAAAGAACTTTTCCCCTAGAAAAAGCATGTACCGCTAACGCGGCACATGCTTTATAGGCATAATGCACCAGTTTGCCTATGCTGCAAACTGTATAGTTACCGGGACTGTTCTGAACTCCAACTCAGTACTCCTCACAGAAGGGACCGCTCTGGTTCTTACCCCCCATGAAGGTAGAGCAGACGAAGCCCGGTACTCCGTAGGCGTACCAGGTCTTACCGGATTCATCCGTAACACAGCGCGTACTGTCACTGGTCATGCCCTTTTCAACCATGCAGCTCTTACCCTGGGTTACGATGACCGTTGAGGCATCGGCACCCTGCTGGCCTTTGCAAAAAGCTTCAACTTCGGCACTGGTCCATCCCTGGTTGATCGGAAAATCAGCACAGTTGTTGTCCACAAATGTGCTGACGTAGCGGCAGGTCAGCACCGGTGAGTCGTCCGGTACCGGCTTTCCCTCGCCACAGCCGGCACACTCTGACGTTTCCTTCACACAGGTTCCATCAGAGCACTTAATGGGTTTGTCATCCGGGCAGTCTCCCTGGCCAACTGGGTCAAGGGTGATTTGTACTGCGCGGCTGCTCGCTTGATGTTCAACCCCACTGAGCGGGAACGTGAAGGGTGGCTGTTTGTTGCCCCAGTAATAGTCCCCGGTGACGGGGATGGGAGGAAATTTTTCTTCCATTTGGAGATGGATATAGAGCTGATAATTGCCCATAAGGGAATATTCGCCGTAATAGGTGCATGCCGGCACCGTCACCTTGTAGGGGGGCATACCGGGTTTTATGATCTGATCATGGTGGTCCCCGCCGTCCGGGGGTCTTGAGGGGGGGAATCCCCATCGGTCGGCTTCATAGAGAAATGCAATCAGCATGTGCGGTTCGGAAGGAAGCTCCATGCCTTCGGGTATATCGATGGTCAGTTCCAGCTTGTCACTCTTGGGGCAGATGTCATTGAAACATTCCGGTGTGACTTGGGGATTTCGGGTGTGGTTAGTACATTCGCAAGGACCCCAGCAGGTACCGTCATCGCTACAGACCTGGGCACCCGGAGGCTGCTGATAGCCTTTGCATTCGCACCGTCTGGTCTTACCCGGTATACAGTCAGACTGGTCAACACAGAGGGCAGGACTGCCGGGCGCACCCCTGACACAGCGCACATCCCCAACGCTGCAGGTGTGATTGAAACAGACCCCGCCGATTTCGGGCATGATACTGGAAATCCAGCGCTCGTCGTCGCTGGCAGATTCTAAAGCCCAGACCTCCAGGTAGTGCCCTGCTGAAAAGCTGTCCGGTTTGTTGCAGGTTCCGGTGAGCCCGTCTTTAAGGTAGCATCCATCGACACCGGGACCCTTGCCAAAAGCACTGCCAATACAGGAGGGGTCCCAGCTGTCCATAAAGGTGCAGTCATCATCTACGGGGCAGGGCCCGCCCGGTGCGGTTTCCGGAGTGCCGGCAAGGAGGCTCCTCAACTCCGCAATGGTCGGTATACGCCAGTCGTCATATCCTCCCAGCACCAGTTCGTCACAGTATTGAACAGCTTCTTTTGCGGTAACGCCGATGTCATCATAGTTGAATGCCTCTCTCTGGGGGTCCTGCCAGCACAGTTTGGTGTCGGGATCGCACCAGATGGAATACTCACTGCACTCGCAGGGTTCACAGCCGCTACCGTCAACCCTGCAGTTTTGAACGCTCACCCTACCGTCTGAGCAGAAGCATTCCTTTTTCTCGGTTGCTATTTGTTTTTTACAGCTTACCAGGCTGACAAGGAATACTACCAGTAGGATCAGGATAGAAGAGATAACGGTCTGTACTTTCATGGCATTCTCCTTGTAAAATCGTCAGATCAATTTCTGTACGACTATAAATAAGCCCACCGTGTACATTGAATACACTTTTTTTCTATTTTCTTTTTGATAAGACGGAATCAATCGCCTGGTAGTATGCCTCGATCACATGTTTTTGATATTTGCCCACGGGCAAACCATTATAAATAACGTGCGTCTTTCCCTGAACAAATTCCCGTGTATAGGGAATCGACCAATCAGGATAGGTAACGGGTTCATTTACGTCATACTGGTCGAAATTCTCATAGCACTTCATCGCGTGATGCATGAGCGTGTCTGAATTTTCCGCAAAAAACTCGATGGGAAGCCCAATTGCATAATCGTATCCATCATTTATTGCACTCCGGTATGCCCGGTTGGTTGAAAGATACTTTTCCTTGGGATCCCAGATGGGATCGGAAAACTCATCCTGACAAATAACCACCTTTGTCCTTCCAAATTTATATTCTTTCAATAACTCTTTGCAACCGTCAAACAGCTTGTCACGATGTGCAGGAGCAAGTTGCAACCATGCCTCCCATTTGAAGCTGTCCCAGGGCATACCATGAACTGTTACGGCAACAAAAACATCCGAACCCTCAGGTACGGTGTCCAAGCGGTCCTTGAGCATTTCAAGAAAAGCCTGTTGCAGGGGCCGGAAGTCTCCCATCTGGGGCGCAAGGATTACTTTAATCTTTTTCCCCGGATGTTCTTCTTCCCATTCTTCTATATATTCAAAACTGTGACGGAAACTTGAATTGAATTCCTCAAAGTGAGAGAATATGGCCATGGGTGCAGCAATCACAATAGTTTCACAACCGGCATCGAGCAACTCTCGGAGCTTGACCCTCATGTCATGGAGAAAGAGGCTGCTTGCACCCCGGAATTCCACATCAGGGTACTGCTTCCTCAAGCGATCAAAAGTCCCGTTTATTATTGCCCAGGATCCCTTCCAGTGGGGAGATTTCTTTTGGGTAATACCACAGCCGTAGTAGTAGAGCCTTGAGTAGTTTGCCATTTTACCAATGAGGGTTGGCTCTCCGCTTTGACGCGCCTTATAGAGAAAATAGCCATGATCGAGGTAGAGCATTTTGGATGGGGGTACCCAGGTAAGTTCTCCCTTCTTGTATTTTTCCATCCAGGGAAAGCCGTCACGATCCTTGTCATTGCCAAATGCATCTTCCAGGTGAGTGGGTGTAAATTCCTTTTGTGCATGGGTGTGTGCCGGGTCTAAAAGGGCTATGCCGGTATCCCTGAGGGCAAGGTTTCTAAATGGCCAGGGTACAACCTGGTTAAATACCTTATAGGTAACGTTGTGAAACATCTCGTGGCTGTGATCCTCTGTCATGATTAAACAGGTTGCAAATACCCCTGTCTTACCCTTAGGGACCTTGTCCTGTGTTTTGTAATATTCAAAATAGTCAGGCTTGGGTCTCTGATTTTTGTATTTGTAGACTCCATAGCTGCAAACAACGAGTATAATAACTACGATCAACGATGCCAGCAAAAGTGCCATGTTTTTCCCTCCTTTAGTTAGTTGATACTGGATAGTAGTAGTATGAGGTACTACGGATACTGTTGTAGCCTTTCAGGAATTATATATAGTAAAGAGAGCAACAATGCAATCTCTTATCTCCCTTTTCTGTCAACACTGCTTTTTTATGCCCTTGAATGGTCCGAACATCCCGGATTGTAGACGGGAGTTTGTCGGTAGTCACGTCAGCCTCCTACTATGCCGATAAGATACCTATAGTGCGTTGGGGAAGGGGTTGTTCCTCTTCCTTGCATCATGGGGAATGGTGGGGGCATCATTCCCCCTTTTTATTGCTATCAGATCCTCACAAGCACCTGTGTCTTTGAGCGCCCACCTTAGAAAGGTTATTATTCTCTCTACCTGCCTCGGCTTTTGTGTTTTTGTTTCCTGTTCAAAGTGCTCGCTTGCGGAGCGTGTGATCATCTTTTGTTTGACACGCAAAAGGGATTTTTTTATACTGGCTCTTACCACCGGAGACTGTTTTCACTTGGCTGCTATCTTCTCATGCTGCTGTAAAGAAGTACCACCCTCAGATTGGGGACGAGTTCTTTATGCTCCAGGAAAACCGCGAATACTTTTTGCGATGCACGTTAATAATTTTAGGCAGGACTTTACGGGGACTGCTGGGGATCATCCTTGTGGCAGCCTCTATCGCTCCGGCAGGGGGGCAAAGTGAAATCCAGGAATACGATGATGCAGTCATTGAGGCATTCTACAAAAAAGTTATACGTAACCCGATAGCTGTTGAGGGGGACCCCTACGAGGATTTCCAGGAGTCATCCTGGTTTGCATTTCCAGAAGAAGCAGTCTGCGCCATTCAATACGAAGATGACCGCATTCACTACGTCATAGCAACATTTAGTGATGAGTCTGCTGCTGAGGATTACGGCTACACGGTTACACACAAAGGACATTGCGGCACGTGTTCTACCCTGCAGGACTTGGCGACCTATCTCTACTACCGGGACCTGACAACTCCCGTTCGAAGGTGTTCTGCACTGGTCTGGTTCAAACCATGGAGTAGTAACTGCCTTGAGGATCTTGGTTTTACTCCCCCGTGTGCTGAAACCTGGTACTACAATGCTAAAAACACGGCGCATGAGTGCTTGTGGCCCTGTATTGATTCCTGGATACGTAAGGAACCCTTTAATAAATCTGATGGCAGTTTAAATGATTGTCTTGCATGTGATGAGGAGCGATCGGGTCCTGTGTTCCAGTATGTGGCTGGTCGTACGCGGCGGAACTCAGGAATCGAGTCTTCAATCGATAGACCCGAAGATGAGGTTTATTCGATCGTGCATGATTATTACTAG
>CALJBY010000056.1 GCA_938024025.1 uncultured bacterium | reverse complement strand
TAAAGTACTCATCCCCCACATCATCAAAGTTTCTGCTGAGTCGACGGATAGCATCTTTGACCGCTGACGCGGCGTCTATCTTTTCCTCCCGGATGGTGTCGATGATACTCTTAAGGAGCAGATTGTCTTCCATAATAAGTAGTTGAGCATCAATGATGTACCGTGCTTCTTTATGTTTTTTGCGCTTAATCTCTTTTTTTATGGAAAGCAGTTGTTCCTTTGATTTGTTAAGCGATAGTTTGAAGCGGTTAATTTCGTGGTTGATTTCCTCTTCAGTGGTAAGTGGTATGGTTGATATATTTATTTCACTGGGAGCAAAGAGAAATACCTTTCCTATAATAATCCCTGGAGATACCCCTATACCCTTGAGTAAGACATCACGTTCTCTTGAATTCATTTCGGCACACTGAAATTGCTGGTGATCAACCTTTCCAAGTCCTCGATGGCCTGGTCTGCATCATGACCACAGGCTTGGATGGTGATAGCAGTATTTTTGGTTACATGGAGTGCTGTTATTTCAATGATACTTTTGCCGTCAGCCTTCATCCCGTCTTTTTCAATCATGATAGCACAGTCGTATTTGTTTGCTGCTTTTACCAAGAGTCCTGCCGGTCTCAGATGGAGTCCGAGCTCATTGGTAATGACAAACGTCTTTGTTTTTGAATGTTTTATTATTGATTTTTCCTGCCCTTCTACCATAGTTTACCCGGCCTGTCAATGGAGGGAGCATTACGAGGAAGAGGCTTTAGCAACCAGGAGAGTAATTTCCCCTTTAATGGTTTTATCTTCCAGCTGTGCTATGACTTCAGAGGTTTTTCCGCGAATCATCTCCTCGAACACCTTGGTTAATTCCCGAGCAATAACAATGTGTCTATCTCCCAACACCTCAAAGAGGTCTTTTAAGGTTGCCAGTAATCTTCTCGGTGATTCGTAAAATATCAACGTTCGTGGTTGATCGTGTAAAGAAAGAAAAAGATTTTTTCTTTTGCCCTGCTTGCGAGGGATAAATCCTTCAAAAATGAAACTGTGGGTGGGGAGCCCAGAGGCGCTTAAAGCCGCAATGAGGGCTGATGCACCGGGAATGGGAATAACGTGTATACCATTTTCGATTGCACATTTAGTAAGCGTGTACCCCGGATCAGAAATAGAAGGGGTTCCTGCTTCAGAAATCAGGGCGATGTCTTTCCCCTGTTTCATTTGGGAGAGCAGTGATTGGGTCTTTTTAAAGCTGGTGTGTTCAAAGTAACTGGTAAGAGGGGTTTTGATTTGGTAGTGGTTAAGTAGCCTCTTTGCCTTTCTGGTATCTTCAGCGGCAATGAGATCAGCTTCGGTGAGTATTTTTAGTGCCCGTAAGGTTATATCTTCTAAATTTCCCAAGGGAGTTGCTACAAGATAGAGTGTACCAGAAGCAGTAGCTGAATGATTTTTTTTCATTTTAGTCGAAGGAGGTGCCTTGGTTGGAACAATGCCAGGTGATAGATACCGGCTTCCTGATGCCGTGCGGAGGTGAAGTGTTCCTGTTTTGTCTGATATGGAGAAACGAGTATCTGGGGTCATTGTAACAGCAGTACCAGTCGGGTAGTCATCGAACAGTTTTAAACAACTAAAACGTTTCTCTAGCTGCTACGCTACCATCTTTTGCTTAATTTATCAAATCTATTTTAAAGGACGAGCACCGTTGCCTGTACACCCTCGGGGGAAGCAGGCTTCTTTGCCCTGACAGCAGCCAAATATACGTTGTAAGGAGTGCTGCTTTTGTGCTATAGGGGGAAAGACTACATGTGCAACGGGAAGCGTGATAGCGCTATAGAAGGCAGAAAACAAGGGGAGTGTACAGGAGGAAGGCATTGATTGCGGATTTGAGATGGTGGATTTGTCTCGGTACGTTCTGGGCCAGGGATTGTGCAATTCGGATTGAGGAATGAGTATGATAAGTGTTGAGGGAATCCTGCTGGTTGTCGGTGGCTATCTCGTTGGATCAATTCCTACGGGAGTTATTCTTGCACGCCTCTTTAGTGCAACGGATATCCGTCGCGAGGGAAGCGGTAACATTGGAGCAACTAATGTCTATCGCGTTTTGGGGGCAAAGCTGGGTGTGATTACTTTGGTGGGGGATGTGGTGAAAGGGGTGGTTCCCGTTATCCTGACCCGCTTTTTCATGGGTGATGAGGTGTGGATTGCATCAGTGGCGTTCGCTACTTTTCTAGGACATCTCTATCCTCTTTTCCTCAGGTTTCGTGGGGGCAAAGGAGTTGCTACTGCCTTAGGCATTTTTATGGTCATTGCACCACTTGTTACGGCAGGTGCTGTTATTGTTTTTATTGTGGTGGTCATGAGGTGGAAGTATGTTTCTCTTGGCTCACTCGCTGCATCAGCCTCGATGCCACTCTTTCTTGGAGTAGGGGGTTATGCTATGGTTTATGGAGGTTTGAGCATGATGATAGGAGGCCTCATCTTTTACCGCCACGGAGACAATATTAAACGGTTATGGGAAGGGAAGGAGAAGAAACTATCGAGGGTGAGAAATCCGGATAACAGATGAGACCTGATGCACGGTGGTAGTAAATCTAAAAATACAAAATGGTGTGTAAAACGTCCAACATCGAATCTTGAATGCCTCCCTATCCTTAACTAGACTGTGTCATAATGTCATTGCGAGGAGGTTAAGAGCCGACGAAGCAATCTTATAAAAAATGTCTCAGAATAGGATTAATAGATCCTTAGCAATGAGATGGCCACGCCCTTTGGGCTCGCGCCCTGAAGGATGACGTAATCATCCTGAGGAAGTGTCCTGGGGGTGCAATGATTATAATTTTAGGTCTGTTACTGCGAGAGCACCAAAATTACCAGCTATAGTTTTTTTAATCGTTGCGCCAGCTTTCTTTTTGCTTTAGGCAGCTTTTTTGATGGTCCCTTCTTTTTGGTAGAGAGCGGGGATAAGGGTTTTTCATCTTCTTCTGCCACCCCTTTTATGCTGAAGAGGAAAGCACATTCCATTTTTTCTTCAAAGGCGGGTGAGGGAATCACCTCACATCTCCTGTTTTGGCAGAAATTAATTATTTCACGGTCTGAAGTAACCACTATCAGTTCTTCGCTTAAACGTGATACCAGCCTTTTTATGACCTCGTCCGCCTTTTCTCCCCTTTTGGAAAAAATCACGTCTATCCCCTTTTCCTTGGTGCGGTGCTCAGTCACAGCACCGTCCTGCCATCCGTCAAAGACAACCAGAATAGGGTGGTGTTTGAGGGTTCGGTAGGAGACGAGCATTTCTATCAGTTTTTCTCTTCCCTGTGCAATGTCCTGGGAATCGTAGGAGCGTAGTGCGGGGGACTGTCTGATCAGGTTATATCCATCAATAATGATGCGAAGAGCCATATGCTTTTTACCGGAAGTGCGGTAATCTGTGGGAATTCCTTAGGGAGCAGCCTGTCTCCTCCCGAGATACACTACCATAACCAGTGAAAGGGGAATCAAGAGAAGTGCGATTGCCTGGGTGAGGGTTATGGATTCAAAGATGAGCAGCCCTCTCTCATCTCCTCTGAACGGCTCAATAATGAGTCGTCCGATTGCATAGAGAAGGGTATAGAGCCAGATGATTTGACCGTCGCCTCTCTTATACCTCCTGAAGCTGATCAGTATGATGAAAACAATCAGTGCCTTGAGTGATGCATAGAGCTGGGTGGGATGAAGCGGTATGCCTACTTTAGCCAGACTGTGGGGGTGGTTAAAGACAACAGACCAGGGAAGCTTGGCTGCATTTCCATAACAACACCCTGCAAAAAAACATCCAATCCTTCCGAAAACCTCCCCGAGAGCTAAGCCCGGCGCCAGGAGATCACACGTTTTTAAGAATGGTAGCTGTCGTCGTTTAAGATACACAAAGCAGGTGGCGAAAGCAAAGAGAAAACCACCATAAAATACTAAACCACCGCGCCAAATCATTACGATCTCAATAGGGTGCTGCCAGTAGTAGTGTGGATTGAGCAGTATATAGAAGACGCGAGATCCTATAATAGCAGCAATGAGAAGGTAAAACGCGAGGTCAAGTATCTGCTGTTGGTCGTAGTGCTGTTTCTTGGCATCATATGATATCAGCAGTATTCCCAGCAGTGCTCCCAGTGCAATGCAGACACCATAGGTGTGAATGGTGAAGGTACCTATCGTCAGTAAATCTGGGAACATAACACCTCATCACTACTGCACCGCTGAGAAAGGGAAGCGTTCGTTTCGTTGTGCGTGCAGTTTCGATCATGGAAGAAAAGGACTGCCTCGCCCGTTCAAGAGCTTTTGTTCGCTTCCCCTAACACCGCTACTGTGACGGAAATTTTTTTGTCATTAATCCGATAACGAGCAAGACTAACCCGGTGGATATCGCTGCGTCAGCAGCGTTAAAAGCTGGCCAGTGATAATGATACCAATGGAGATCAAGAAAATCGACGACTTCTCCCCATCGT